>NZ_CP089594.1 GCF_021249405.1 Halobacterium zhouii
ACATACTACCCAGTCAGTGAACAGTCAGCGTCGAGACTGAGTCTGGATAGGGGCCGAGGCAGACCCCGATCAACCCCTAAACGACAGGGGAGGGGGGATTTGAGGCGCTGGAGGGTCGACCAGTATTACTAATCAGTGTTACTGGACAATATGTCCGAGCAATCTGAGAAACATTTTTGACGCGCCTGTACGAGGAACACACAGAATGATATCGTACACCATCTGGAGCGAGGCGGGTGGCGTCGGCAAGACCACCATGACCGTCTCGCTCGCCGAAGCGCACCGTCGCCACGGCCAGCGCGTCCTCGTCGTCGACATGGACCCACAGGACGGCGGGTCGACACACCACCTCGGCGCAGACGCGGAACGCGGCGACCCGGACGCGGACAACCTCGTCCGACACCTCATCGGCCGACCGAAGGGCGCCTTCGAGGACCTCATCGTGAACGTCTCTGACGGACTCGATCTGATCCCCAGCCACAACATGCTCGGCTCGCTCGAGCGCAATCTCCTGCGCGCCCAGGAGCTCGAGGAGGACATGGGCGGCGAGTTCGAACCCGAGCGACAACTCCGCCGCGTGCTCGCCGACACCGACATCCACGACGAGTACGACGTCATCATCGTCGACCCACCCGCAACCGGCGGACAGCACGTCTACAACGCCGTCTACGCCACCTCGAATCTGCTCATCCCGCTCGAGCTCTCCGCGAAGGGGCGTCAGAGCGTCGAAGGACTGCGAGACACCGTCTCGGGGATCGAAGACGCGCTCGGCGACGTGGAAGTCGGCGTGCTCGCGGTCGTACCGAATCGCGTCTCGAACACGCGCACGCAACGCGAGTACGAGGACGAACTCGACGAACAGGACCTCCCGATCGCGCCAGTCGAGATCCGGGAGCGCCGCGCGATGCTCGAGGGCGCGTGGGACAACCAGGTGACGCCCTACGAGTTCGCGACCGAACACCGCAGCCGGCGCCGCGACCGAGAGATCGAGACCTTAGAGAAGTTCGACGAGCTCGCGCGGTTCGTGAGCGCGCAGTTCGGCGTCGAACTCGACGCGGAGGTGGCGACGGCATGAAGTCCGGCGCGTCCGACCCCTTCGGGGACGAGAGCAACGAGGGGGACGAAGGAGACGAGCAGGTCGACCAGACGGACGTCGCAGAGTCCGTCGACCGCGTGGACGAGACAGAGTCGAAGCAAGCAGACGCGGGTGAGTCGCCCGTCGACGCGGGTGAGTCGGGGGCTGGTGGTGGCGGCGAGTCGTCTACTAGCAGTGGCGAATCAACCGGCACGAACGATGGCGAGTCGGCCAGCAACGGTAGCGGGGCGGCCAGCAACAGTAGCAGGTCGGCCAGTAACGCTAGCGGGTCGACCACCGGTAGTGACAGCGGATCGGCGGACGACGAAGCCGAACCGCTCGCCGGCAGTGGCGACCAGTCACTCGACCGCTCCCAGATTCCGTACACGCTCCGTCGGGACAACGTGAAGGACGAACGACCGCACGTCCACCAGTTGTTCGTCCGGGACGACACCGACGACGCCGCCCGAGAGGCCGAACGCGACCTGGAGGAGGTCCTCGACACGGACGTCTACCGACTCGACGCGCGCGAGGCCATCTACCGCATCGGGATGCGGCATCCCGACGAGGTCGCCGAACTGCTCGAAGACTGGGGGTACAACTTCTGACAGGGGCTCCCCGGGACCAGAGAAGGCGATAAGAGTACCCGGAAAGTCGCGGACGGAACCGTGTCTGTGGTGTTTTCGCGGATAATTTCGTGACTGCTCGCCGACGAGTAATCGCGGTATAACAATGCGCTCCCGGTGGCGAACCGCCGATATGGCAGGCTGGACCACGGAGTCCGCCAGCGTGGCAGGCCGGACCCCGGAATTGGCGGTTGTCAGAGGCACCGGCCCCGACGGAGGGACGAGCACTGCAGTCGAGAGGTGGGTCGAGTGACGCTTCCCGATGGTCCGTACGTCGGCGTCGTCGATCGATTCGAGGACGGGCAGGCGGTCCTCAAACTCGAGCGCGACGGCACCGAGGTCGCAGCGGTTTCGATTCGGGAGGAGCGACTCCCGGCGCGCGCAGACCGTCGACACGCTATCGTTCGAATCGTGCTCCGAGACGGTGACGTCGCAGCGGTGTGGTACGATTCGCGAGCGACTCGGAATCGCGGAGCGAGCGCGCAGGCGCGCCTCGACGGTGCCCGAAGCGGAGACAGACGAGAGGCGGCCGAAGAAGGATCAGACGCGGGAGGGACAGCCGAGGGGACAGGCGAGGAGAGGGCAGCCGAAGAAGAGACAGGCGAGGAGAGAGTAGACGAGGACGGGACAAACGGGGACGGGTGAGGGCATGGTTATTCAGTTCCCCGACACGAACGAGGGAGTGTGACTGCCACACGCCTCTGGCAACCTGTTGTCGAGTTCGTGAGTTCGCTATCCGCGTGGCCGCAGTTCGTCTCAGGGTGGCAGTTGTTCGTCGTCCAGCAGTCCGGTGGCGGGCAGTTCGGCGGGTTGCTCTCGAATCCGTGGTTCTACGCTGTGCTCTCAGCAGTCGCGCTGGTTGTGGGCGCTGCTGTCGGTGTGTGGGCCAAGCCAGATCGGTTCTGGCAGGCCATCCTGCTCGCGGTTGGCGGCGGGTCGCTCATCGTCTCCCTCGCGTTCGAACTGTTCCGCCCCGCGGTCGAGGCCCTCGGGCAATGGGAGGCGTCTGCGTACTTCACACTCGGTGTGCTGGCGTTTTCCGGGCTCGACATCCTCATCGACCGCGTGGCGAGTGACGAGTCCGAGAAGAACGGATGGGGGTTGTGGGCGAGCGTGACGACCGACGGTGTTCCGGAGAACGTGGCGATGGGCTCGCTGCTGGTCGGGAACGTCTCCGGTGCGCTCGCGTTCCTGTTCGCGCTCGTCGTGACGAACGGGTCGCAGTCGATGATGTCCGGGACGAACATGTCCGAGAACCTCAGCAAGTGGGCGACGATGGCGGCGTGGACCACGACAGCATTCGTCATCGGATCTGCAGTCATGCTAGGATACTGGTTCCTGCCTGGCCTCGCTAACTACTGGCGGGTGGCTGTGGAGGCGTTCGCCGCAGGCGCCATCCTCTCCTCGCTCGCCGGCGAGATCTTTCCGGACGCCTACGAGGACGCCGGCCCATCGATCACGCTGGCGACGACTGTCGGATTTCTCGTGACGTTCCTCGTGTAGGGAACGGGCCAAAACCGCCTCCGTCTCGCAGAAGCGGACAAACTGCCCGACTGGCCTGGACTGAACAGCGGACGGAGTGGTGTGGCGTAGTGGTTGTAGTAGGGTGTGGTATCGACGCGAAGGATGCGGAAAACCAGGGAAGATGCGGAGAAGCAGGGAAAGAGCCCTCTCCACGCTGTCCGCTGTTCGAACGGTGGAGCCAGAACGCTCAGGAGGGGAGGTAAATCAGCGGTCCACTGCTGAGTTATTCAGCAACCCCGCACCTATTCACCGTTTCACCGATCTGCTCATCGACCCATCTACTCACGACCCCGCCTACACCCTGCCCCATCCACACTCCACCTACATTCACACCTACAACCACACCCACACCACCACGTCCGCAGTTCTCGGAAGTAGGGTCAGGACCGGTCGTAGCGAAAACGAAATCTGAGGGAATACGCCCGAACAAATGATAGAACAAGAACAGATTATGCTAATTTGCTTTATTAGTTGTTTGGCTTACGGACTGATTGTGACTGCCATACCATAAATCTACCGCTTATTTATACCGCTCTCTGGTCGTTTTTCGACTCCCCCTCCTGTTCTCTTCGATTACTGCGGACACGGTGGAGGGGGTGTGTCTCTCGGTCTTTATAATGGCGCAGAACGGCGGACACTCCGGACGCGGTGGTTTTATTACCCTACCCGTCGCGTGTGGTCGCATGGCACTCTTCGAGCGGGACCACGACATTTATCGGGACCGCGACGCCCTGCGAGAGGACTACCAGCCCTCGGAACTCGTCGGACGGGACGAAGAGATCAGCACGTACAAGGCTGCACTCCAGCCCATCGTCAACGGCGAACAGCCGAACAACATCTTTCTCTACGGGAAGACCGGCGTCGGCAAGACCGCCGCCACGCGATACCTGCTCGCACACCTCCGCGAGGACGTCGAGGAGTACGACGACATCGACCTCAACATCGTCTTCCTGAACTGCGACGGCCTCTCCTCGTCGTACCAGGTCGCGACCCACCTCGTCAACGAACTCCGCGACGAACCGAACCAGATCTCCACCACAGGATACCCGCTCGCCGCCGTCTACGATATGCTCTGGAGCGACCTCGAGGAGACTGGCAGCGCGGTCCTCATCGTTCTCGACGAGATCGACAACATCGAGGACGACAGCATCCTCTACCAGCTCCCGCGAGCCCGCGCGAACAACAAACTCGACGACGCAAAAGTCGGCATCGTCGGCATCTCGAACGACTTCTCCTTCCGCGACAACCTCTCCCCGAAGGTCAAGTCCTCGCTGTGCGAACACGAGATTCACTTCCCGGCGTACGACGCCACCGACCTGAAGGCGATCCTCAAGCAGCGCGCGAACGTCGCGTTCCACGACGGCGTTCTCTCGGACGGCGTCATCCCGCTGTGTGCCGCGTACGGCGCGAAAGACGCCGGTGACGCCCGCCAGTCCATCGACCTCCTGATGAAGGCAGGAGACGTCGCTCGCGACGACGAGGCGGAAGCAGTCACCGAGGACCACGTCGACAGCGGTCGGACCGCCCTGGAACGCGGCCGCATCGAGGAGGGCATCCGCGGCCTCACCGAACACGGCCACCTCGTGTTGTACGCCCTCCTCACGAACGAACTCGAGGGGAACACGCCGATCCGCTCCCGGGACGTCCGGCCGCGGTACACTCGCTTCGCGGAACTCGCGGAGCGCGACCCGCTCGTTCCGCGGCGGATGCGCGACCACCTGAGTGAACTCACAATGCTCGGCATCATCTCCGTGACCGAGCGCAACGAGGGCCGGCGCGGCGGTACGTACCGCGAGTACGAACTCGATATGGGCGTCGAACAGGTGCTCGCTGCGATGTCCGAGACGGTCGAACTCGTGGGTGTTCACGAGTCTGTCGTCGATTCCGCGCTCGAAGCACAGACAGAGCCCGAACTCGAGGACGATACGCTCACGTCGTACGAGTAGTCCAGTACGAGCGGCTGCCGTACGCGAAATACGAGCGGCTGCCACACGCGAAGTGCCAGAGGCTGCCGTACGCGAGTCATGCACAACTGGTCACGGTCAGGTGGCTGTGGGGGCCCGCAGTGGGGCCACGCTTCGTGTCACACTCGGGGCGAACTCCGCGATCGGCTCAGGGGCGATACTCCACGCCTGGGGGAGAATTCACTGGTTGAGAGGTAGTGGACTGCGTCCCCGAGGAACGGCGGACGAGGTGGGGTCGCCAACCGGACGACTTCCAGCCCAGTATGGGGAAACAACGGTCGAGGTGAACAGCGGACGAGGTGGGGTTCGGCGTGTTCCACAAACTGCATCGTTCTCACGACAGGGGGCGTGAACCACGGGGTTACTGCGGACGGGATGGTGTGTAGTAGCTGGCCGTCTCCCCGGCAGACAGGTTACTGCGGACGAGATGGGGTCGAAGACAGCCCACCTCAGGGATGCCAAGGTACTCTCAGGATGGCTGAGGTACGACCGATGCGCGACTCGTCCGCTGAATCGCGCGAACAGATGCTCCTCGACCGACCCACTGTGCACTGACGTGGTGGTAGTCGGCCATTTAGCGGCTCTGTAATTAGATTTACTGGGGTATTATCCGGTCTCTCACGTCCAGGTCAGGGGCGTCTCGACGACATCGACTGTCAAGTGGTGCGAATCCAGGAAACGAAATCTCCCGGCACACGCTCTGTCCGGGTATCCTGGCGGGTTTCATGCTACACGGAGAGCTCCGGTACCGCGCACCGGCCTGTGACACACACTCGAACTACGTCCGAACGCCGCTCTGTCACGATGCCGTCGGCTACACCCACCCGACTCGCGTTAATACCTCTAGTAAGCGTGTCTGTCGTTACACTAGGATATGAGTTACTTTGAACTGTCTTGTCTAGGCTTGAGTCGTAAATGACCACCGTCCCAGCAGAGACACTCGAGACCTTCGGCGTGCAAGAGCGCGCGCAACACGTCCGCAGCGACGCCGCGAGTCGCCGTCTTCAGGTTACAGGCTTCGACGGTAGTGCAGTCGTCGCGGCGTGCTCGACGTGGCGTAGCCCCGCTGGGCGAGCGGGGGGATCCGTTCCGAACCAGGAGTCAGCGCAGCGAGCCACACGCGTCGACGCGAGAGGGGGAGTTCAATGAGCGAAGACTGGGAGGAGATCGGGTACGTCATCAGCTCCCGATACCGGGTGGCGGTGCTCCGCCGACTCGGTGAGAGCCCGGCGACCCCCTCGCAGATCGCGAAGGACGCCGATCTCGCCATCACGCACATATCGCGGTCGCTCTCCGAGCTCAGGGAGAAGTCCGTCGTCGAATTGCTCGTTCCGGAGGAACGAACCAAAGGCCGCGTCTACGGCATCACCGACAAGGGTGAACGCATCTGGCAGGAGATCCAGTCCCAGAACCTCGTGTAGATCGCACCGTGAGTGTTGTTGGTGACAGGTTCCGGTCTGTTAGTGACGGGTACTGATCTGTTGGCGACGGGTGCCAGTCTCTTGCCCGTCCGTCCCGGTAGTCACGACGTCCGCCTGTCGTACACGGGGTTCAACGGCTGTTGCACGAGTCGAACGTTCACTCAGCACGGCTCACGCGTCGACTCGTCGTCCCACGAGCGCGCACGACCACTGGCCCCCGGTGGCGTCGTCGACCGGCACTCGAGGGCACTCGCGGACCAGCGTTCGGGAGTACGCGTCGACCGGCACTCGTCGGCCGCTCACGAGTGCCAGGCGGTGGGTGGCTTCACTACACTCGGCCCAGCAGTGAGTCAGTCCGTCTGTGTGTACTCCTGTTCGTCCTCGGGCAGGAGCATCTCGGGGTTTCGTTTGTACACCGGTGCCTTGGCGAACCGCTGAATGCGGTCCCAGTCACTTTCCGACAGCCTCCTTGTCATCTGCCGAGCGTTTCATTTGGGCCAACCAAGTTAGTAATGGACGCCCTATCCGTGTAACTATCCACGTTTATCCACTTGTTAAACTCGCTCACACTCCGGAATTCTGGCGTGCGCGCGTCTGACAAACGTTACAGACCTACTGGTGTAACACACACCTGGTAACCAGTGGTTCACAGGGGCTGTAGTCCGGTACGCGTGATATAACAAAGGGTGTCCCGGGTATGGTCTTGCGCGGGAACACGATGACACCACTCCAAAATTCAGCGGTGACGGCCGACAGTCCTGAGTCTGCTCGCTGCGAGAACTGTGACGCACACGTCTCACGGCCGTTCGTACGCGTGTTCGGCGACAACGAGGGGACGCTGCATCGCTGTCTGGAGTGCACGACGTTCCGCGAACTACAGGACGGAGCCGGCTCGCACTCGCATTCTCACACCTGATAGCACGCGGAACGACCTGCCTGCGGCCAGAACCGAAGCCATCGGCGTGGGGGCTTTTCGTACAGAACGCATAACAAAGGCTCGTACGACGCTCAGCCTGCATAGTTGACTCCATGACGAATCGCGACTGTAGCCGTCGTCAGACCCGCCGGAACCCCGCCGGCAGCGACACCGGGCGAGGAGGGGGACGCTGTGGATTGCACCGGGAAACCGACCAGACCAACCGGACCGACCGGCCCGACCGGTCCGACCAGACCGGCAGGATCGACCAGACCGAAAGACGCCGCTCCTGCCGGGAACTCGAACAGGACCACTCACTCGAATCCGGAGGCTCGTTCGAACGCAGCAGCCGATTCGACCGGGGCGGCGACCGATGATCCGCTCGCGACGCGACCACCCGCGCTGGCGGACGAGCCTCCCGCTCGACGTCCTCACGGTCGCCGCGATTGCGGTGTTCGTCGGGCTGAGGCCGCCAGGCGCCGTCGACGCGCTCCACGTCGCAGTCGGCCTCGGGTTCGTGTTTTTCGCACCCGGCTACGCCGTGCTCGCGGCGCTGTTCCCCGCTCGCCGGCACGCCAGCACGGACGGCTCGTTCCCGGCGTCCGGTCTCGGTTGGGTCGAGCGGGCCGGCCTCTCCGTCGGTGCGAGCGTAGCACTCGTTCCACTGGTCGCGCTCGCGATGGCGTTTGCGGGCGCGCCGTTCACCGCGCCGTCGGTTCGAACGTGGCTCGTCGCCGTGGTGCTTCTCGCTGGCGCCGCCGCCGTCGTCCGGCGGTACGCGCTCCCGCCTGAGGAACGACTCGTCGTCCCGCTCGCGGCGTGGTTCACCTCGCTGTACGACGAGACGGTCGGCGCGTCGAATCGGCGTGACGCCGCGCTCAACATCGCGCTCGCGGCGAGCGTGCTGCTCGCACTGGGGAGTGTGGGCTTCGCCGTCGCGGACGCCGAGCAGTCCGACCCGTACACGGAGGTCGTGTTGCTCTCGGAGAACGACGCTGGCGAACTCGTGGCCGCGAACTATTCGACGAACTACGAACGCGGTGAAACCCACTCGTACGTCGTCCGCGTCCAGAACAGACGGCCGGCGGCGCGCTCGTTCACGCTCGTGACGGAACTCCAGCGCGTGCGCTCGACGGGCGATCGCTCGGCCACGGTCGTCGAGTCGGCGGTGGTCTCGCGCCGGTCGGTCGAACTCGGCGCGAACGAGACGGGGGACGTCGACGTGTCGGTGACGCCGTCGCTGGTCGGCGACGACCTCCGCCTGGTGACGTTCCTCTACGAGGGGGACGCCCCGGACGACCCCTCGATGTCGTCCGCGAGCCAGTCCGTCTTCCTCTGGGTGGACGTCGCGCCGTCGCTGGGCGGTGAGGGGTCTGGCACACCACGGAACGAGACGGCGATGCGACACTCGGCGGGGGACTGGTAGCGTGTGGCCGTGGGAGCATCTCGCGGTCGGCTACATCCTCTACTCGGGCTACTCCCGGGTCCGATACGGTGACTCGCCCGACGGCACCGCCGCGGTCGTCGCGGTGGTCGCCTCACAGCTGCCGGACCTCATCGACAAGCCGCTGGCGTGGGGGCTGTCGGTGCTTCCGGGCGGGCGGACGCTCGGCCACTCGCTCGTGTTCGCGGTCCCGGTGTTGCTCGTGTTCTGGGCGCTCGCGCGGCGCGCCGACCGCCCGGACCTAGCGAGCGCCGCGTCGATCCCCTACCTCGCGCATCTCGTCGGTGACGTGGTGTATCCGGCGCTGCTCCCCGGCGAGTCGGCCACTCTCGGATTCCTGCTGTGGCCGTTCACGGGGGGAAGCGGAAGCTCCGGCGTGGGATTCCTCGACCACCTCACCGAGTTGCTCGCGAACTTCGGGACGTACGCGACGTCCGCGGCGGGCGTGGCGTACCTCGTGTTCGACGTGGTGCTCGTTGGCGGGTTCGTCTTTCTCTGGCTGCTCGACGGCCTCCCCGGGGTCGCGTGGCTGTTCCCCGGCCACGCCCCCGGCCGCAACCGCAGCTGGCGGTAGTCAGTCGTCACTCGGGGGAACGACCCGATAATTTCCTTACTGCCAACGATACGGCGAGTCGTCGGTTTGCTGGGAGCGACAGCGACACCGAACCGCCCGGCAGTGCACTGGCTGAAAAGCGGCAGTGAACCGGTTGAAAAGGGTTGACGGCTGGCTCAGCGCTCGTCGATGAGGTCCGTCGGCGGACGCCGCGAGACGTACCGCTCGTAGACGAAGTGCGTGATGGCGGCGATGCCGAACAGCAACACCACGAGTACGCCTGCGGCGGCCAGCGGAATCAGCGAGAAGACCGGCAACTCGAAGAGGATAGCCAGGTAGAGCAGTCCGCCGAACGCAGCGATGGAGAGGTAGACGAACTGCCACATCCGTGGCTCCTCCTCGCTCTGCAGGTGGCGGTCGATCTCGCTCGCGTCGTCGGAGAGCGCCACCAGGCCGCTGTCCTGGTCGTGGGTGACGACGCCCGCGTTCGCGAGTTTGGGGACGTGGGTCTGGTAGATCGAGACGTAGACGCGTTTTCGCTGCTGGCTGGTGAGATCCTCGACCTCGGTGTCGTTCTCCCAGGCGGCGATTTCGTCGGCGAGGTCGACGAGGTCGACGGGCTCGCCGGCCCGTCGGAGGTACGAGAGGATGAACCGCCGCCGTGGGTTACTGAGCAGGTAGAGGTCGGCGTTTTGAGAGAGGTCGGCGTTGTCGGTCTCGGACATCAATCAGTACGTCCCCATTGTCCCCGGACGCGTGCGTCTCTCCCCCGCATATCGGCTCTACAACACGGTTGTTCTGTTCGATACTTTGTTACTACACCTTTACCCCGAGTAGCACGCAGATACCGGCCGTCACCCGGTAAATGACCGCTCTGTTGTGCGGTTCCGTGGGCACGTACGACCTGCGTACTTCGACCGTAACGAGCGGTTTCGGTGGTGTTCACAGCGGGAAAATGTCAGATTGTATCGCTCATTCGACGGTGACACTCTTCGCGAGGTTGCGCGGCTTGTCGATGGCGCGATTGAGTCGGTCGGCCATGTGGTACGAGATCAGTTGCAACTGGACGTTCGCCGCCACGCCCGCGAGCGCGGGGTGTGTCGGGGGAATCTCCAGGACGTCGTCGACGGTGTCGACGACTTCGGAGGCGTCCGTCGCGGTGACCCCGATGACCGGCGCGCCGCGGGCCTGAACCTCCTTGACGTTGTTCAGGGTCTTCTCGTCGTTCTCCCCGGAGAACAGCGCGAACACGGGTGTGTCCGGGGTGACGAGAGCGAGCGGACCGTGTTTGAGCTCGCCCGCGGCGAATCCCTCGGCGTGCTCGTAGGTGATCTCCTTGAACTTCAGCGCGCCCTCCTTCGCGACCGGATGCATCACACCCCGGCCGATGAAGAAGTAGGCGTCGGCGTCCCGGTAGCGGTCCACGAGGTTCTCGACGTCGTTCCCCTCGAGGAGCCACTGGACGTTCTCGGAGAGCGTCGAGACGCCCTCGAGGAACGCGCTCTGTCCGGACGTGTACTCCTCGTGGTTCGCTTCCTCGCGGTCGCGTGCTATCTGTTCGGCGAGCAGGCCGAGGGTCGCGACCTGCGAGGAGAACGTCTTCGTCGCCGCCACGCCGATCTCGGGGCCGGCGCGGATGAACACCGCGTCGTCGCACTCCCGCGCGGCCGTCGACCCGACGACGTTCGTGACGGCGAGCGTCCGCGCGCCGGCGTCACTGGCGTGCCGGAGCGACCCCAGTGTGTCCGCTGTTTCCCCGCTCTGCGTGACGCCAACGACGAGCGTGTCGTCGCCGAGCGGCGCGGGGTTCGTGGCGTACTCGCCCGCGCGGAACACCTGCGCGGGGACGCCGCGCTGTGCGAGCAACTGCTGGGCGTACAGCGCCGCGTGGTAGGACGTTCCGCACGCGAGGAACTGCACCTGCTTTACGTCCGAGAACTCGCCGCGCGAGAACGCCTCGAAGGTGGCGCCGGTGTGCCCGTCCTCGACGCGGCCGCGGACCGTCTGGGCGAGCGCCGTCGGTTGCTCGTGGATCTCCTTTTTCATGTAGTGGTCGTAGCCACCCTTCTCGGCGTCCTCGGGCGACCAGTCGATGGACTGCACCGGCCGGTCGACCGGGTCGCCGTTGGCGTCGGTGATGTGGTGGTCCTCGGCGGAGGCGCGGACGACGTCACCGTCCTCGAGGTACACCACCTGGTCGGTGAACTCGAGGAACGCGGGCGCGTCGCTGGCGAGGAAGTACTCGTTCTCACCGACGCCGAGGACGAGCGGTGACCCCTTTCGCGTGGCGTACAGTTCCCCGGTCTCCTCGACGAGCACGGCGACCGCGAAGCTCCCGGAGAGCATCGAGATGGTGTCCCGGAACGCGGACTCCACGGACGCTCCCTCCTCGAGGAACTCCTCCATGACGTGGGGGACGACCTCCGTGTCCGTCTCGCTCGTGAACGTGTGGCCGCGGGCGGTGAGCTCCTCGCGGAGCGTGGCGTGGTTCTCGATGATGCCGTTGTGGACGACCGCGACCTGGTTCGTGCAGTCAGTGTGGGGGTGTGCGTTCTCGTTCGTCGGCGCGCCGTGCGTGCTCCAGCGTGTGTGCCCGATACCGATGTGCCCCTCGGCGCGTTCGGCGTCGATGGCGTCGCGTAGCGAGGAGAGGTCGCCCTCGCGCTTGTACACCTCGAGGCCGTCGCCGTTCTCCATCGCGAGTCCCGCAGAGTCGTAGCCGCGGTACTCCAGGTTGGCGAGTCCGGTGAGGAGCGTGTCGACGGCGTCGTCGTCGCCGACGCGAGCGGTGATGCCACACATCAGTCGCTGCCCTCCGGAGCGGCGAGTAGTTCGCGTGTCGTTGCGGGCGCCGTACCCGCGTAGGGGGATTGTGTGTTTTCCATTGTGATTCAGACGGTTGCTCCCCTCGGTTACCGCGACGAGGAGAACGATAACCCAGTATTGACAACATGACGCCTTTGTTATGGGTAAGTTGCGGAGACCGACAGACACCGCTTACATGGAGTACCAGTTTGCTACTTCTCCCGGACTGCACGCCCCTGGGAACAGAGGGGTCACCAACCGGTAGGTGGCTGGTAACGAAGGCCCGATGAGTCCACGAATCGCCTATGCAAGCCATCGTGCTCGCGGTGGACGACACCGAGTGGACGCATCCGCTCGCACCGAACGGACCAACGTCGATGCTCCCGGTCGGCCGCAGCACCGCCGCCGAACACGCCGTCCGAAGCGCCGATGCGGGTGGTGCAGACCGAATCACGCTCGTCGACCCGGACGGCGTCGTCACGGACGCCGTGCCCGACGACGTCGACTACGAGCACTCGATCACTCTCGAGGACGCACTCGCGGCAGGGGACGACGAGTTCGTGCTTCTCCCGGCGTCCGTCCTGCTCGACGCGCCCGCAGTGGCGTCGCTCGTCCAGCGCGCGCCGTCGATGGCCGTCGCGCGAAGCGAGACCCGGCCTCGGTTCGGCGCCGTCGACGCCGACGGCAGTCGCGTTCAGCACGTTCGACGTCTCGGCGAGGAACACGAGGCGAACGACTCTTCGGACGGTGACAGAACGGACGGCGGCGTGCTCGCGTTCACCGGAGCCGTTTCGCTCCCGGCGGCCTGCCGCGACGAGGACGCGACGTTCGACGCGCTCGTCGCCGCCGGCGTCGAGGCGGGCCTCGGCACGGTCACCGCAGAACGCTGGCACGACCTCGAACGCCCGTGGGAGCTACTCGAGGCAAACGCGCACGCGCTCGAAGCCCTCGACTCCGAGCGGGACGGGCGCATCCACCCGGACGCTACCCTCTCGGGTGGCGTCGTCGTGGAGCCGGAGGCCGTCGTCGAGTCCGGCGTCGTCGTGGAGGGGCCGGCACTCATCTCCAGGGGGGCGACTGTCGGCCCGAACGCGTACATCCGCGGGGCGACGTATCTCGGGCCGGACGCGCACGTCGGACACGCAGTCGAGGTGAAGAACAGCGTGTTCCTCGCGGGCGCGACGGTCGGCCACCTCTCGTACGTCGGCGACAGCGTCCTCGGACGGGACGTCAACTTCGGCGCGAACACCGTCGTTGCGAACCTCCGCCACGACGACCAGTCGGTGCGCGCAGCGGCGAGCGACGGCCGGCTCTCGACGGGCCGCCGGAAGTTCGGCGTCGTGGTCGGCGAGAACGCGAAGACCGGCATCGGAACGAACCTGAACGCGGGCGTCACGCTCGGCGCGGGAGCCCACACGACGCCCGGTGAGACGGTGGTTCGGGACCGGTGACGGCGTCGAATCGTCGGCACTGCCTCCTTCTTGGCTGAGTCGAAAGCGAGAAGCGGTGTGACAGCGTCGCGTCGAGCGCGCGAGAAACGAGACCTGATTTCGATTGGTTGGTCCCAGTGCCGTGCCGGATGGTGGCGGTGCTGCGCCGGCCAGTGACGGTACTACTCCGAGTAGTGTCTGTCTGCACCCGCGAGCGCCACGAACGCGCCGATTACGAGGAACGTCGCGACTGTCGCGGCGAGCGTTCCGGCAGCGAGCAACGCGGCGGTGTACACGAGCGCGCTGCCGCCGGCGAGAGAGAGATAGTGTCTGTCCGTGATCCGGGCCTCGTCGTCCTCCGTGTCGAGGTAGGTTTCGAGTCGGTCGGCGCTCTCACAGAGGTCGATGGTGCCCCGACTCTGGTTGAAGTCGATGACGCCGGCGTCGTCCATCTTCGGGAGGTGGCACTGGTAGAGGCCGACGTAGACGCGTTTTCGTTGCTGTGCGTTCAGTGCGGTTACGGTGATGTCGTTCTCCAGGGCGGCGATGTGCTCTGCGAGCTGGCCGAGCGTCGCCTCCCCGTCGTTGTCCCGCAGGTAGTGGAGAACGAGCCGGCGCCGTTCGTTACGCAGGATTTCGAAGACGATGTCGAGGGAGAGGCGCTCCTGTTCCGTCGACTCCGTCGCTGCCTGGTCGTCTGACTGCTCGGTGGTCGCTGGGTCGCTCCCCGGTTCAACTGGTTCGGCTGATGAGAGGTTCTGTGTGCTCATGTTCGTGCTGCCCCCGTCGTTGCAGTCGGCCTCCCTCCCCAATCGTCTGTTTGCCTGTACGTCGGTTTGATTCGACGCAAACGGTGCGCGTATGCGGAACGTTCGTCGGACGGTCTGTCCGGTAGTCCCGGGTTTCCGTCGGTACACGATTCCACGTCAGACGCTTATAAATAACTAATCCAATATAAGAAACAGATATGATATTTTACTATAAATTTCTTGCAGTAGTACGGGGCGGCTATGGCGCAAGTTATCTCGGATTACTGGTGCTGTACGCCGCGAATCCAGGGACTACTGTTCTCGCCACCCCCGCGCCCGCCAGTTCTGGCTGCGATGAGCCTTGTGGAATCGTTGCGCGCGCTTTCAGCGCGCTGTCCTCACACGCTCTCGTCGACCTCGATCCGGCCGCTGGCGAACACGGTCACGAAGTGATTCGCGTACTCGAAGGCCAGGTAGCCGCCGCGACGCACGCTTCCGTCGAACTTCGCGGAGAACAGGTTGTTCAACGCGTCCGCGTCCACCGCGTCGTTCAATGGCTCGATCTCCGTAACGGAGGTGTCCGCGACGTCCGCGACGGCCTGTACGACCTGCTCGCTCACGGTTCGGTCTGCTGACCAGGTGAAGTGACTCGGCTCGCTCTCCGAGTTTAGGTCCGCTTGGTCGACTGTCATGCGCTGCGAATCGTTGTCCGCAAGTTCTGTCGTGTTTGACATAGATGCCTCTGATTCCTTCTGTATCGCCGTATTACTGGTCGTCGAGTGCTATCCGTCTCGCGCCTCGAACCTGCCTGTGAACCTACGAAGCGGAGAACTCTATTAATAGCTTTCTCTCGCGATAGAGGACGAATTGACCTGGTAATCACCCGATGGCGATGCGGAAACTACGACTCCTCGGAGACGGTCTCGCCCGGATCGGTCGTTTCCCCGCTTGCGAGCGTCGTACCTGGCGCGAGCGTCGTGTTCTCTCCCGTGCGAGCACCGTCGCCGATGACCGCGCCGAAACGCTCTCTGTCTGTCGACACGCGACGGTTTTTCACGGTCGTGATAACCTCTTCACCGTCGTGGTTGAAGTTATGCACCTTCGTGCCGGCACCGAGGACGACGCGGCGACCGATGACGCTGTCGCCCACGTACGCGGGATGGTCGACTGACACGTCGGCCATCAGGACGCTGTTCACAACCTCCGCGAACGGCCCCACCGAACATCCGGGGCCGACGAGGGACGCGCCGCGAACGGTCGCCTCCGACCCGACGCTCGCGCCCTCGCACAGCAACACCGGCCCCTCGATGGTCGCGCCCGCGGCCACCGTCGCGCCCTCCTCGACGACGACGCGGCCCGACAGCGTCGCGTCCTCGCTCACGTCGCCGTCGACGCGCGAGGACAGTTCCGCTAACTTCCACTCGTTGGCCTCGAGGAGTTCCCACGGTCGCCCGACGTCCAGCCACCGGTCGAACGTCACCGGCCGCACGTGCGTGTGCTCGACCGTCCGGGCGAGCACGTCCGTGAGTTCGTGTTCGCCGCGCTCGCTCTCGGGTACGTCCAGCCAGTCGAGGGCCGCCGCCGGGAACGCGTACGCGCCGGCGTTCGCGAGGTTCGACGGCGGGTCGGCGGGCTTCTCCACGATGCCGGTCACGCGCTCCCCGTCCGTCGAGAGCACGCCGTAGTTCGACGGTTCGGCCGCGTGGAACGCGCCGACCGCCGGCCCCGCGTCGAACAGCGCGGCGACGTCGTCGGGGTCGTAGAGGTTGTCGCCGTTCAACACCACGAACTCGCCGTCGAGATACTCGCGGGCGGCCCGCACCGCGTCCGCGGTGCCGCGCTGTTCGTTCTGTACCGCGTACGTCACCGGGACGCCGCGGTACGTCTCTCCGAACGCCTCGCGCACCGCGTCGCCCTCGTATCCGACGACGACGACCAGTTCGTCGACGCCGGCCTCGACGGCGGCGTCGGCGCCGTGGGCGGCCAGTGGGCGGTCTGCAACGGGGAGGAGTGGTTTGGGCGTTCCGTCCGTGAGTGGGCGCATTCGAGTGCCGCGTCCGGCGGCGAGCAGTACGGCCTGCATCGAGTCGTCGTTGGGCTGTATCCCGCTTTGTTATTCGAACGCTACCCAGAACGAGGGAGTAACCTGTCAGTCGGTCAGGCGAGCTCTGACTCGGCGGCGCGAACCGCGTCTCGGGCGGCAGCGAGCAGGCTCTCGGCGTGCTCGGGGGTTTTCGCCTCTGCGGTGAGTCGCACGAGCGGTTCGGTGCCGCTCGCGCGCACCAGGAACCAGCCGCCGTCGACGGTCGCGCGCACGCCGTCGATGCTCGTGACCTCCGCGTACTCCCTGCGCACGCGGTTCGCGACGACCTCCATCAGGTCGTCCTTCCGGTCGGTCTCGACGCTGTCGCGCTCCAGAGGGTACGTCTCGACGCCGTCGACGAGCGTCGAGAGCGGCCCGCGTTCGGCGACGAGGCCGGCGAGTCTGACCGCGGCGAGCGGCCCGTCCGGGCACGGCACGCCGTCACGCCAGAGCCACGCGCCACTCGGCTCGCCGCCGAACGGCAGGTCGTCCTCGGCGATGCGGTTCGCGACGTGGACGTCCCCGACGGGCGTGCGCACGGCGGACGCGCCGACGGCGGCGAGCGCGCTGTCGACGGCGAGGCTGGTGTCGATGGGGACGGCGACCTGGTCGCCCTCGCTCGCGGCGTCACGTGCGAACAACGCGAGCAACACGTCGCCGGAGACGAAGCGTCCGTGGTCGTCGACGGCCATCATGCGGTCTGCGTCGCCGTCGTGGGCGATGCCGAGGTCTGCGCCGGTCGCCTCGACGTGATCGGTCAGCGCCTCGCAGTGCTCGGCCGTCGGCTCACTCGGGCGCGCCGGGAAGCAGCCGTCCGGCTGGGCGTTCAGGGTCGTGACCGAGGCACCGAGTTCCGTGAGCGCGTCCGCGGTGACGCCGCCGGTGCCGTTCCCGACGTCCACCACGGCGTCCAGGCCTTCGAGGCCGTCGCTCCCGATAATCTGTCGCCCGTCAGCGACGAGCGCCTCGCGGTGGCGTTCGACGGCGTCCTGGCGAGGCGAAGCCGAGCGAGGGCTCGTGGAGCTGTGCTCCACGGCGTCCTGCCGAGCCTGCGAGGCAGGGCTCGTCGAACCGTGTTCGACAGCGTCCGGGCTGTCGGTCTCCGTTCCAAAGCCGTCCCAGTCGGCGAACGAGAAGCGGTCGTTGCGCACGCGCGCGGCGACGCGCTCTGCGTCGTCGACGTCGTACGCTCGCCCCGACGCGGTCCAGAGTTTCAGGCCGTTGTCCGCGGGCGGATTGTGCGAGGCCGTGACGCAGACGCCGACGGCCGCGTTGGTCGCTCGAACCGCTCGCGCGACGGTCGGCGTGGCGGCGACCCCGAGGCGCTCGACGTCCGCGCCACACTCCCGGAGGCCCGCCGAGACGGCGTCCGCGAGCACTGGGCCGGTTTCGCGCGCGTCGCGTCCGACGACCGCGAGCGGTGCGCCCTCGTCGGCGGCCGCGGAGCCGCCGTCTGCGGTAGTCCTTCGTTCCCGCAGTTCGCTGGCGACCGCACGCCCGACGTCGAGCGCGAGCGCCGCCGTCACCTCCGAACCGACCGGTCCGCGGATGCCACTCGTTCCGAACATAGCCGAACGTCGGCCGGTCATCGTTTGGTTATACGCGCGCTACTCGCGGTCGACTGCGGCGAGACAGTCGAGCAGTCTGTCGCCGCCGTACTGGACCGTGTCCGACTCCACGGTGAGAACGCCCGCGTCCGAGAGCTTCGGGATGTGCGTGTGGTGGAGGTCGACGCCGACGCGGTCGCGGTCCGAGTCGAGTTCCCCCGCGACCGCGTCGACCAGATCGTCGACGCTCATGGTTCCACGCTCCCGGCACGTCCACAGCAACTCCCGCCGCACGGGGTCGGAGAGCAACTCGAAGGCGGTGTCGGCGTCGAGCGTCTCCTGGTGGTCGCCGCTGTCGCAGTCCGAGCGCCCGTCGCGGACCTGCGCGGCGATGGTCTCCCGGCAGTCACGGACGCCCTCGTCGTCGTCGTCCCCGAGCGCGTCGAGGACGCGCGCCCACTCGTCGTCGTCGAGCAGCACCGGCGTCCGACTCATTGGTCCTCGACGACGGCGAGGTGCTCGTTCTGCTGCCGGTCGAGGGTCATCGCGGAGACGAGGAGGAGCGCGCCGAGCAGGACGGCGAGGCCGCCGACGCTCGCCTGCGCGAACGCACCGCTCGCGCCCAACAGAAGCGAGAACGCGGACGCGGCGAGGAGGGCTACGCCGGCGAGACTGCCCAGCGCGCCAGCGACGTACCCGAGGCCGGCAGGGTGGAGGTCCCGCACGAAGTAGTTCCGCCAGAGGCGCCGCGTGAACCCGCGCAACAGCAGCGTGGACACCTTCGGGACGTACGTTCGGTAGCGGATGTGGCTCTCCTCGTCCCCGTAGGTGACGGGGCGCGGGACGTCCGCGACCCGGCAGTCCGCGACGTTCAGGCGGACCAACAGGTCGTTGCAGTAGCCGTAGTCCTCGTACATCTCCTCGATGCGGGCGGCGTCGAGCGCGCGCGTGGAGATGGCCGTGTAGCCGGACTGGGAGTCGCCGAGCGACCAGTAGCCGGAGGCGAACTTCGTGAGGTGGCCGAGCAACACGTTCCCGACGACGCGGTGGCGCGGCATCTCGGCGACGCCGCCGTCGTAGAGGAACCGGTTGCCTTTCGTGTAGTCCACGCGCCCGTCGACGATTGGGCGGATTAGTCCGCCCATCTGCTCGGGGTCCATCTGGCCGTCGCCGCCGACGACCACCGTCACGTCCAGGTCGTCTTCGCGTGCGCGGAGGTACGCCGTCTTGATGGCGGCGCCGACGCCACGATTCTTCTGGTGGCGCAGCGGCACGACGCGGCGAGCGAACCCGCCGGTCTGCGTGCCGCCGTCGCCGCGGTGGTCGGGGTGGGCGATGACCGCCGTGCGATCAGTCTGCTCGCGGTTCACGTCGTCCGCGGCGCGCCGTATCTCCCGCCACGTATCGTCCGTCGAGCCGTCGTCGACGGGGTAGACGCGGTCGACGTAGTCAGGGACGGCGTCGATGACGTCGGCCACGAAGGACTCCTCGTTGTACGCGGGGATGGCGACCGCGACGGTGTGTCCCTCAAACATCGTCGTTCCACCAGTCGAGGTGCGGTTCGGACAGTCGGCGCAACTCACCGCGTTCGTTCATCACCAAAAGAGACCAGTTTCGACCGCATTGTTAGTCGGTTCCTGCCGGGACGTTACCACTGATAGCGGTCGGAATGCGCCAGACGCGGGGTCGAAGAAGCGTCTCGCGCCGTCGACGCGCACTCCCGCGTTGTGCCCGCGTGGTTTCCCGAAGGTTCCTCCTTCGAACCCACAAGCCGACACATAACAAAGCGCCAACAGTCAGAAGAACGGGCCAATGCGCCTAACAGCGAGCGCACCGGAGACAGCATGATACGCAAACAGACTACACGACGCGCGTGCTGGCTGGCGGCACTCGTTCTGCTCGCACCCGTCGCCGGCGCCGTCCCGCTGGCGACGGCTGCGCCGGCGAGCGCTCCGGGCACGCAACAGTACGCAGTGGTACAGAACGGGCAATGTTACACGGTCGGCGCCGTCGGCGACGGATCGACGTCCGTCGCCGACCACTACGACTACCGGAATCCGTACAACTCCGAACCCGGCGGATACACGTACTCCTCGCACGGCGCCATCCAGTCGAACCAGGTGAGCAACATCTACGTCTACGACGGGAGCGGTGGGACGAGTCTCGTGATGGTCCACGACGCGCAGGGAGACGCGCCCGGCGGCAGCACCGTCACGTTCGATCTCTCCGGGCTCCCGACTGACGGCGAGTGGGTCGTCCAGGACGACAACTACCCGCTGAAGGACGACGAGTGGAGCCTCCAGGACGGCACGGCCACCATCGACTGGTTCTGGGGCGCCGGCCGGACCGACGGTGGTGTCTTCCTCGGCCTCAACGACATGAGTGCCGACGACAGCGGTATCACCGTCACGCCGCAGTTCAACGAGGACGCCCCGAACTGGGATACCTGGGAGCAGGAATCCTCGACCAACCAGGAGATGACCGCCTGGATGTTCCAGTCCGGTGACGGCAGCGCTGTGTCCCTCGACATGTCCTCCTCGGTCACCATCTACCAGGGGTCGTGCGCGCAGAACGACCTCGACGGGAACATCGACGCCAGCATCGACGCGCCCGGCCCGACAAGCGTCGGCACTAGCGTCTCGTTCTCCGCGTCCACGCCCACGGGCAGCGCGAGCCAGTACGACTGGAACTTCGGTGACGGCGCGACCACCAGCACGCAGAACGCCTCGACTTCCCACACGTACAGCGAACCAGGCATCTACAAGGTGTCTGTCACCGCAATCGGTGCGAACAACTCTGACGCCGCGTTCGCGACGGTGGAGGTCAGAGCGGCGAACAACGAGGCCCCCACCGCGTCCATCTCCGGTGGCGGCTACCAGGACGCCGCCGACGGGCAGATCCACCTCGACCCGCGCTCGGTGGTGACGTTCTCCGCCGCAGGGTCGACCGACGACGTCGGTGTCGACTCGTACCGGTGGAACTTCGGCGACGGAACGACCGTGACCACGAAGACCGCCGCGGTTCCACACACGTTCGCCGAGGCGGGTAACTACACGGTGGAAGTCACTGCCGTGGACACCCAGGGCGCGACCGCTACCGCGGCGATGGACGTGGTCGTCGAGGACACCATCGTTCCGACGGCGAAGATCAGCGGCCCCGAACCCGTGAACGTGAACGCGAACGAGTCGGTGGCGTTCACCGGGTCGCCGTCCACCGACGCCAACACCATCGTGAGCTACAACTGGACGATGGGTGACGGCACGAACCTCACCGGCGAGTCGATCACGCACACGTACACGAAGGCCGGCAACTACACGGTCACGCTGCAGGCCACCGACCAGAGCGGCAACACCGGCACACACACCCAGGTCGTCACCGTGGCGCCGCCGCCGACGCCGCCGGTCGCGAACCTCTCCGCCCCCGCCGCCGTCGAGGCCAACGCGAACGTCACGCTCGACGCCTCGGCGTCCTCGGACGAGGGCAACATCACGACCTACAAGTGGAACCTCGACGGCGAAGGGCCGGTCGAGGAGACGACCCAGCAGCCGACGCTGACGACGAGTCTGAGCTCGCCCGGCGAGCGCACCGTCGTCGTCACCGTCGTCGACAACGACGGCGAGACGTCGTCCGCTGAAGTGACGCTCAACGTCACCCCGGAGGCGGCGCCGACGGCCGCCTTCGACCTCTCGGACAGCGTCACGAAGGGGAAGTCCCTGTCCGTCGACGCGAGCGGGAGCACCGACAACGGCCGCATCGCGTCCTACGAGTGGACGTTCGGTGACGACGCGACCGCTACCGGCCAGACCGCCTCGCACACCTACAGCGCCACCGGCACGTACAACGTGACGCTGACGGTGACTGACGCCGCGGGCAACGACGCGAGCGTGACCCACACGGTCACTGTCGAGAAGCCCGCTGACAACCCCGACCCGCCGTCGAACCCGACTCCACCGTCGAATCCGAGTCCACCGTCGAACCCGAGTCCGCCCGCTACCTCTCCGAACATCGGGTTCGCGGACTTCTCGGTGGCCGCGACCGAACTCGTTACGGGCGAGAACGCCACCGTCACCGCGTCGCTGCGGAACACCGGTGACGCTGCGGGCGTCAAGACGGTGACGTTCACCGCGGGCGACCACACCGAGAAAAAGCGGGTCCGCCTCGGCGCGGGCCAGCGCACCGACGTCACGTTCACGTACGCCTTCGAGGAACCCGGCAACTACACGGTGTCCGTCGGCTCGAAGTCCCGGACAGTCACCGTGACGCCCGCCGTCACCGAGTTCGAGGTCTCGGACCCCACCGTTCGGACTCAGAACCTCCGCGTCGGCGACGCCGCCATCATACAGACGAAGGTCACCAACACCGGTACCGTCGCCGGTAACTACTCGCTCGAGCTGACGACGAGCGACGGATCGGTCGTCACGAAGAACGTCACGCTCGCCCCCGGCGAGACGAAGACGGTCTCGTTCACGCCGACCGTCGAGATGAGCGGCGACCACACCGTCTCGTTGGGCAACAAGTCGGTGTCGTTCTCCGTGCAGTCCTCGGACACGACCAATGACCCGGGAACGACAAACGCGGACAACAGCGACCTGGGGACGACTGACGGTGACGCGTCGTCCGGTTCGACGCCTGGGTTCGGTCTCGTGACCGCACTCATCGCCGTGCTCGCCGCCGCGCTGGTCGCGCTCCGAGAGCGCTGACCGCCGCCCCATCCCCGTCCGTTCTCTGACTGCCCTCGTTCTTTGACCCCCCTTCGTTCCTCGACTGCCCGCCGTTCTGCGACCGTCCTCCGTTCTCTGATCGTCCTCTGTTCGGCGGTCTACGACGCCCTCCGAGTATCGCTCCATCACCCCGCGCACCACCCCACCGTTTCCGCTGTTCTTCCCGTTCTTCCTGGCCCGCTACGACTCTCGCTATCACTCGCCGAACTACCTCACAGAGAGCTTCCACCCCTCGAAAACGGGCGCTAACAAAGGTAGTAACGTACCAAGAGCTGACCATGCGGTTACGACACCTGAACGCCTCGACGGTGGTCGTCGAGTCCGACGACGTTTCGGTACTGTGTGACCCCTGGATGCTCGACGGCGCGTTCTATGGGTCGTGGGCCCACTACCCGCCTCTGGACTACGAGCCCGAGGACTACGCCGACGTGGACTTCATCTACGTCAGCCACATCCACCCCGACCACTTCCACCGCCCGACGATGGAGCGTCTCGACGAGGACACACCGGTCCTCATCCACGACTTCGCGACTGACTTCCTCCGACAGAACATCGAGGCACTGGGCTTCGAGGACGTGCGCGAACTCCCCCACGACGAGCGCACGCACCTCGCGGGCGACCTCCACCTCAACATCCTCGGCGCGGACGACTGCGACCCCGAAGCGTGTGGCAGTTACTTCGGCTGTTCGTGGTGGATGGACTCCGTCGCCGGTCGGCGAACCGACGGCTCCACCCAGATCGACTCGATGGGCGTCTTCGACGACGGCGAGGACGTACTCGTGAACGCCAACGACTGCCGGTGGCCGATGAGCGACGCCGCGTGCCGCCGGGTCGTCGACCGCTACGGCGACGTCACGATGCTGCTCGTGCAGTACGCCGCGGCGAACTTCTACCCGCAGTGCATGGGCGACTACCCCGAGGAGCAACTGCGCGCGGAACAGGCGGACGTCATCGAGGAGATGTACCAGGACGCCGAAGCGTTCGTGAACGTCCTCGAACCCGACTACTTCATGCCGTTCGCGGGCGACTACACGCTCGCCGGGAAGTACGCGTGGCGCAACGACTACCTCGCCGTGCCCGAACGCCACGAGGCACGCGACCACTTCGAGACGAGCGAGAACGTCCCCGAGGACGCCGAGTGCGTGCTGCTCGACGCCGAAGAACACCTCGACCTCGAGACCGGTGAGCAGTCCGCGCCGTTCACGCCCGTCGACCCAAAGGCCAAAGAGCAGTACATTGAGGAGGAACTCTCCACGCACACGTACCCCTACGAGGACGACGAGATGCCGACACTCGACGACCTCGAGGCGCTGCTCGACCCCGCGTTCGGTCACCTGACGGAGAAACGCGAGGCCATCGGCTACGAGTCCGACACGACGGTCCTGCTCGACCTCGTGGACGGCAAGGTCGCCGCGTTCGCGATGAACGACGGCGGTTCGCCCGAAATCCTCTCCGAGAGCGAGGCCGCGGACGTCGAGGAGTACGTCCGCATGCAGATGGACCCGCGTCTCCTCGCGCGCATCCTGAAGGGCCCACAGCACGCGCACTTCAACAACGCCGAAATCGGCTCCCACATCACCGTCGAGAAGCAACCCGACGTCTACGAGCGCCCGCTGTACTACGCGATGAGTTTCTTCCACGAACCGACGAAGGTCCCCGCGTAGCCGTTCGGCGTCGCCCCGCCCGTTTCCACCCACTCGGATACCGCTCATCACCCACTTCAGACCGACGTGGCGGCCAGCTCAGAACCGTTCTACGACTCGTTCACCTGAACCTCGTTGTGACTGTCGGGGCCGATAGAAACCAACTACTGCCGTGCTCGCCGGACTCAGCGTGACGGTACGCGACCCATACTAAAACTGCCCGTGGACGTTGCGAGTGGTGTGAGACGACCAGGACCACTCCACCGGCAGTCGACGCCCCGGACGACCCGAAGCGGGAGACAGCGGAGCCACCGCGCCGGCTCGGACTGCACGCACAGATGACGGCGACGCCGCCAGACGCCAGGGACGCCATCGTCCTCGGCATGGACGGCGTCCCGTGGCCGCTCGTCGACAGGTGGATCGACGCCGGACACCTCGAGCACTTCGCGCGCCTCCGTTCGGCGGGCGCGTCGGCCCCGCTGGAGAGCACGACGCCGCCGACCACGTCGCTCGCGTGGCCGTCTATCGCCACCGGCGTCCGCCCGGACAAACACGGCATCTACTGGTTCCAGTCACTCGGCGCCGACCACACGCACACCACGCACACCAGCGCCGACGTCGAGCAGCCCCCTATCTGGGACATCGCGTCCCCCTCGGTCGTCGGCAACGTCCCGATGACGTACCCTGCGACCGAGTTCGATGGTGGCTCAACCGAGCGAAGCGAGTCCGACGGCGCGCTCGTCTCCGGAATGATGGCCCCGGGCGTCGACGCCGACGGGTTCACGCACCCGCCGTCGCTCGCGGACCACATCCAGGAACAGATTCCGTCCTACCGGGTCGGCCTCAACTGGAGCAAGTACCAGGACGACCCCGACGCGCTTGTCGACGAGGTCGACGCGCTGGTCGACGCCCGCGCCGAACTCGCGCGCACGCTCCTGGCGCGGGACTGGCGGCTGTTCTTCTTCGTGTTCACCGCGCCCGACCGCCTCCAGCACCTCGTTTGGGACGAGGACATCCTGCTCGAGCACTACGAGCGACTGGACGCCGCGCTCGGCGAGATGATGGACGCCGCCGAGGAGCGCGACGCCAACCTGTTCGTCGTCTCCGACCACGGATTCGGGCCGGTGTCGGGCGCCGTCAGCGGCAACGCCGTTCTCGAGCAGGCCGGCCATCTCGTGCGGAAGGCGGACGACGGTAGCACGCGGACGCTCCTCGACCGCCTCGGCGTCACCAAGGACACCGTCTCGTCGCTGCTCGCGCGCGCAGGAATGGACGAGAACGACCTCGTCGGCCGCCTGCCGAAGCCGCTGGTCGACGCCGTCGCGAGCACCATCCCCGGCGAGCACGCCATCTACGACGTCGACTACTCGGAGACGGCGGCGTTCTTCCACGGCGCCGGGAACCTCTACGTGAACGACACCGAGCGCTTCGACCCCGGCGTCGTCGACCCCGACGACGTCGACGACTTCAAGCGCGAACTGGTCGAGCTGTTCGCGACGCTCACCGACCCCGAGACCGGCGAGCCCGTCCTCCGCGTCGACGACGGCGACGAACTGTTCCCGACGGACCCGGACTCCCCGGACCTCGTCGTCACCGGAATCGGCGAACACGTGATCAACACCGGCCTCACCGACGACGTGTTCCTGCGGGAGACTTCGAAGGTCGCGGACCACCGCCCCGAGGGCGTCTTCTTCGCGTGGGGCCCGGACGTCGAGGCTGGCGCGGCCCCCGAGGACGCGTCCGTGTTCGACGTGACGCCGACGGTGCTGCACGCGCTCGGCGATGCGGTCCCCGAGAACGCCGACGGGCGCGTCCTCGCGGAGATATTCGACCCGATGTCGGCGGCCGCCGGCCGCTCGGTCGAGACCCGCGAGTACAGACAGGACGACGACCCAGTCGCGGTCGACGAGGACGCGGCTGACTACGAGGACGGAGACGCCGAGCGTGACGGTGACGACGGGACGGATGGGGACGAGACGGACGAGAACATGGACGACGTCGAGGACCGACTGCGCGGCCTCGGCTACATCGACTGAACGGCGCCCTCGCGGCTGTTTTTCGGCGCTATTTTCCCCGGATTTGGTCGCCCCGATGTCCGTGAGCGACGACGCTGGGCCGTTCCACGGCGCCGAACCGACCACCAGAAGTTGCCACCCTCCTCCGTGTGAACGGGACGGAATCACGAACAGGTCAGCTTGTTCTCGTTAAGATATCGAAAAACAGCCGCTGTCGGTCAGTCGCTCGGAGAAAATCTGTCCCGGCCGACCACGTCCGCACCAGAACGCGGCCGGTGGCAGGTGGGACAGAGGGGTGAGCCGGGCCGGGTGTGCTCACGGGGGGTGGAGTGGTGGGTAGTTCGATGCGACGTGCTGGTGGCGTCCATGCCCGGAGGCTGTCTGCCACCATCTACTTGTGACGACCTCTCCCCCCTTTGTTACACACCTGCTTACCGTTCTCACACGAACGCTGCCAGAGTATACACTGACTACCAGCCCGAGTTCCACTGCCCAGCGCTGCCGACCGGCTGGTCGACTACCTGCTGCCGACCGGCTGGTCGCTAACCTGCTACCGATTAGTTGGTCGATCGCTGCTGACCGACACCTGCAAGAACAGTCGTCGCGCTCCGCCGCCCGCTCAGGCGCGCGGCTCGACTCGCGACTCGATGAGGTCCCGGAGCCCCTCGTCGAAGGCCACCTCGGCCTCGAACCCGAGTTCCTCGCTTGCCTTCGTCGTGTCCGCGACGTTGTGCTCGATGTCACCGTCCCGAGCGTCCGTGTGCACGACGTCCACGCGGTCACCCGTGAGCGCCTGCACGTCGTTCGCGAGTCCGGCCACACTCACGCTCTCTCCCGTGCCGACGTTGAACGCCTCGCCGACTGCGTCTGTCGTCGCCGCCGCGAGATTCGCGCGCACCACGTCGCGAACGTGGACGAAATCCCGGGTCTGGCTACCCGACCCGTGCACGGTCAACGACTCCCCGGCCGCCGCCTGCTCTAAGAACGCCGCGATGACGCCCGCGTACTCGCCGCCCGTCTGCCGCGGCCCGTAGATGTTGAAGTACCGGAGCGCCACCGTCTCGACGCCGTAGAGGTCACACGCCGCGCGCACGTACTGGTCAGCCGCCAGCTTATCGATGCCGTACGGTGACACCGGCTCGGTCGGATGCTCCTCGTCGAGAGGCAGGTACTCCGGGTCGCCGTACACCGCCGTCGAGGACGCGAACACGAACCGCGCGTCCTCACGGCGCGCGCACTCCAGGAGGTCCACGACCGCGGCGTGGTTCACACGGGTACACGCAGAGGGTTTCGCGATCGACTCCGGCACGCTCACCATCGCCGCCTCGTGGAAAATCAGGTCGACGCCGTCGGTCGCCGCCTGCAGCGTCTCCGGGTTCCTGATATCGCCCTCGACGACCGTCGCCGCCGCGGGCACGTTCTCCCGGCTACCGTTCGAGAAGTCGTCGAGCACGCGAACCGTGTTCTCGCCGACCAGCGCGTCCGCGAGGTGGCTCCCCACGAACCCGCCGCCGCCCGTCACGAGAACCGTCTGGTCGCTGATCGTCGTCTCCGGGGTGTTCATCGTTCCCCGAGGGTGCCGGCAGGCGCTTTGTTATGCGTCGATTTCGGCGACGAAACTCAACTGTTAACTGGCGCCCCTTCGACCGCTCCCACGATGATATTCGGTGGTCTGCTCCCGGACTCGCCCGCCGTCAACGTGCTCGTCATCGCCGCCGCAACGGCCCTCATCTGGTTCGGCAGCGGCTGGCTCGAGGAGTCCGCCGACCACCTCTCCTCGCACTACGGCCTCCCCGCCGTCGTGCAGGGCTCTATCGTTGTCGCGGTCGGGTCGAGTTTCCCGGAACTCGCGAGCGTCGTGCTGACGGCCGCCGCCGGCACGTTCAACATGGGCGTCGGCGCCATCGTCGGCTCCGCCATCTTCAACATCCTCGTTATCCCCGCGCTCGCCGGCGTCGCCTCGGACGGCCACCTCGAGACCAACCGCACCATCGTGTACAAGGAAGCCCAGTTCTACATGATTGCGGTCTCCACGCTCGTCGTCACGTTCGCGCTCGCCGTCATCTACGCACCAGTCCCCGACGGCCCCGCGCTCGCCGGCCAGCTCACGCGCCCCCTCGCCGCTATCCCCCTCCTCCTCTACGGTCTCTACCTGTTCATCCAGTACCAAGACGTCGGCGACCACGATGCCGACAGCCCCGACGACGTTCCCGTCGCTCGCGAGTGGGGACGCCTGGTGGTCGGCCTGGCGGTCATCCTCGTCGCCGTCGAACTCCTCGTCACCAGCGTCGAGTCACTCCGCCACACGTTCGGAATCCCGGAGTTCCTCGCCGGCGTCACCATCATCGCCGCGGCGACCAGTCTCCCGGACACGCTGGTGAGCGTGCGCTCGGCGAAGGCCGGCAAGGGCGTCACGAGTCTCGGCAACGTCCTCGGGTCGAACACCTTCGATCTGCTCGTTGCCATCCCTCTCGGCGTGCTCATCGTCGGCACCGCTCCCGTGGACTTCGCCGTCGCCGTCCCGATGTTCGGCGTGCTCACGCTCGCCACCGTCCTTCTGTTCACGTTCCTGCGCACCGACCTCTCGGTCACCGGCCTCGAGGCCGCGACGCTCCTGTTGGCCTACGGCCTGTTCGTCGCGTGGATCGTCGCCGAAACCGTCGGCGCAACCAGTCTCATCAAGGGCGCCTAGCCTCGCGCTACACCAGACGGCGGTGTGGGCAAGAACTCTTCCTGGCGCGACGCGATTCGTTCTTTCGTTCGTCGACCCTCAGGGGTTGAGCGGTTACTGATGGTCGAGGAAAGATGGACGTGCAGACGGACGAAAGACCCCGTGAGTGCCCCGAATCGGGCATGGTTACAGACGAACCCTGGATGGGTTGAAGCCCGTACACGGATATGCTGTTCGCGCTCGGGGGCGAGTGGCTGTTCGAACATTCCGGGTCCGCTGGTCGCGTCCCGGCAGCACAATGGGCCGCCCAGAAATCGTCGTAGTCGGGATGGGAGAGCCTTCAAATACGCACCCAGGGCCTCGACGTTGGGCAGCGTGATCGCCTGACTGCGGCCAGTCGGTCTGCCGTTGCTTCGCGCTCGTCGCCGTCGGCGCTGCTAGGTCGGGAGTTCGCGCCGAAAAATGGTTCGGCAGGATAAGTTACGCGCGAACGACCAGTCAGGAGCTGACCGTGGTCGTTCCGTTCTTAGTGGTCGTCTCGTTACCTGTGCCGCCAGTTGTCGTCATTTCACTGTTCTCGGTCGTCGTGCCGTTTTCAGTCATCTCCTCGGTGGTCGTCATGCCGTCTTCGGCCGTCGTGTTACCGCCGACGCCACCGTCTGTGATTGGAGCCGTGTCTCCGCCACCGTTCCCGCCCGGGCCGCTACAGCCAGCCACGAGCAGGAGGACGGCGACCATGACTGCCGCGACCGGTTTCCGCGATGGTTTCCAGTTCATGTCTGCATCTGTCCCTGGGACCGGAGGGACGGTAAAACGGGGAAGTCGTTTCGCTCGTTTCGAGGAAAGCGTCCTGTGTTCCGACTGTTCCACGCGTTTCACTTTAAATGGGGGATACAACCCAGAAGTGTTGCGTCTCGGGCAGAAATAATAACCAGTCGGGCACTCGTATCCACACAGTGAGAGCCGATGCGAACTGAGCCGTCCGCCGACAGTCGGTTCTCGCCACTATGAACAGACGCGCATGTCTCCTCGTTTGTCTCGTCGTCGGCAGCGTTGTGGCCGGAGTACCCAATGTGACCACGGCGAGACCGCCGGACGTTGAGAGCTTTGAGTACGCTGGCGACGCCGCTGTCCCCGACGGACGTGACTCGCTGTCGCTGTGGCGCTCTGAATCCCACCAGTTCGAGACTACGATATCCACCGCGGAGACGGAGAGCGACGCTCGGCTCTGTCTCGTTGCCGAGTCGGCGACGGAGAACGTGACCCGGGAACTCGCTTGCCGGGCTGCCGACATCCCGGCGAACGGCACAACGACGGTCACCATCGACGTGGCGGAGTGGCCGTCGGCCCTCACCGGCGAACAGGAGGTCCGCGTCGAACTCCAGTCCTCGAACGACTCTGCGGTCGTCTCGCGGGGGTCGCTTTCAGCCACTGTCATCGAGAAGGGCGGCGACTTGGACGGCGACAGCCTGACGAACGAACGCGAGGTCGACGCGGGCACCGACCTCCGGACCGCTGACACCGACGGCGACGGCCTGGAGGACGGCATCGAATTGGAGACGTACGACACGTCGCCCACGAACAACGATACTGACGGCGACGGTCTGAACGACAGCGCGGAGATAAACCAGTACAACACCGACCCGACGAAGCTAGACACCGACGGGGACGGCCTGGCCGACCCGCGGGAGCTAGCGCTGGAGACCAATCCGAACAAGCAGGACACCGACAGCGACGGACTAGGCGACAGCGCCGAGGTGAACACGTACCAGACGAACGCGTCGAACCCCGACACCGACGGCGACGGTCTGAACGACGGCGCGGAGATAAACCAGCACAACACCGACCCCACTGACCGGGACACGGACGGCGACGGCCTGACCGACAGCCTCGAAGTGAACACGTACGGAACAGACCCCCTAAAGATCGACTCGGACGGCGACGGCCTAGAGGACGGCACAGAAGTCGAGGAGTACGGCACCGACCCGACCGAACAGGACACCGACAGCGACGGCCTGGAGGACGGCACGGAGGTGAACAGGTACGGGACGAGCCCCACGGACCCCGACAGCGATAGCGACGGCCTCGACGACGGCCCAGAAGTGAAGCGGTACGACACCGATCCGACGAATCCTGACACCGACGGCGATGGCCAGAGCGACCTGGCGGAAGTGCGCGCGAAGTGGTCGAACGCCCTTCCGACGTGGACGTTCGGACTGGTCGGCGCGTTCGCGGTCGTCGCCCTCTGCGGTGCGGTCGCGTCTCGGACCGGCTACGTCTCGTTCGGCGTCCTCCGGCGCGCGAGTCGGTGGTCGCACACCGGGAACAGAGCGGCGGGCGCTGACGGCGGGCGGAACGGCAGTGGAGCGGACGCCGAACTGCTCGAAGAAGCCTCGACAGTGGGAGCGAACGACGCGACCGGAGCCGACGCCACCTCCGAATCGGAGCCGGCGGGTGCGGAGATTACCGACCACGACGACGTGCCCCCGGAATTCCTCGCGAACGACGAGCGGGTGTTCCGCCTCCTCGACGAGCACGACGGCCGGATGCAGCAGACAGCCATCGTTGAGGAGACCGGCTGGTCGAAGGCCAAGACCAGCCGGGTGCTCTCAACGATGGACGACGACAGACAGGTGATGAAGATCGAACTCGGGCGCGGGAACATCGTCGCGCGTCCCGACGACCTCCCGCCGGGCGTCGAATCCTCGCGCGAGGAGTCGCCGGACGACGAGTGAACGCCAGGACCCATCGACGAGGGAGCACCTCGATACGAACGGGGAGTGAAACGACCTGTGAGCAAGCGGAGGGCGGCAGCGGCGAGCGGGGCGAGCCGTCTGCGCTTCATTTAGTCTGAGAGGCGCCGCATGCACGGAGTGATATCCCTCGTTCCGATATGGAACGATATCCTCCACCAGAGGGCGTGAGAGGGTTTGGATCCGACTGCTCGGAAGCGTCGGTCACGAGGATCGCTCGCTCGGCTCTCGGTGGACCGCGGCACTATCACGAGTGCGCCCGCTCCGTGGTGTGTCATCGTTGTCCGGATTCCAGGGACAGCTCTCACTCCAAGATCGTTGACATACGTTTCGAGTTGTTCCGTGCTAAATCGTTCCTCGAAAGTCAGGTACAGGTGACGTGCGTCCCCCGAAGTCCTTCCCACTGAGGCTGTCTGGAGCTTGCGAAATCCGGAGTCTGTACTCGATCCGGAGTTCAAGCGAACTGATCTCAATCTACCCCTCATCGAATGTCACCGTGAGGGGGTTCGAGAGCGGTGAGAAGCCGACGGCCGTACTGCGGTCCTTCTCTTAGCCCCGACGAATGAGACAGTGACATACAAGTACGTCCCGAAGAGATACGAACCATGCCTGCAGACCGAGTGACGGTCTCTCTTGATGATGACTCGCGGTCCGCGCTCGAGCAACTCACCGAGCAAACGGAGGGGAGTCGAAGCGAGGTGGTCCGCGAGGCGATTTCGTTCTACACGGCGAACTTCGAGTCTGCGAAGGCGAGCAACAGCGACGACCTACAGACCTACTATCAGATGCTGACGACAGGCGAACACATTTTGCTAGACGTCGACCTGCTTCATGCGTTCCTGAACCGTGTGGACGACGGTGACCAGCACGACTCCGAGTTCCTCGAGACGGTCGATCGGGTCGCCCACTACCACACTCAGGAGTACGCGAAACGGTTCGATTCGCTGGGTGAGCTTCTCAACTGGCTCTCGTTCTGTGGTTTTCTGACGGCCCGAAAGATGGAGGGGGACAGTTACCAGGTTGTATTCCCATCCGAATCGGTGCGCTGGTTCATGATGCGGTTCATTCAGGGGAGTATCGAGGATCTCCCCTTCGAGGTAGAGATCGAGGAGAGCGTGTCGAAGGTGTTGTTGACCGAGTGTGAAGACTGAGTTGCAACTCGCTGGTTTTCATATCTCTGATGTGGCTGGTGCGTACAGTTCTTAACAACTCTTTTTCTCGATGAAAGCCACTGTGGTAAACGATATAACGCAAATAACAATGAACGTTGTCGAAAGACTCAAGACAATCGGGCCAGGTGCGATGGTCGCAGCGGCGTTCATCGGCCCCGGCACGGTAACGACGGCGAGCGTAACAGGTGCAAGGTTCGGCTATGCACTGCTCTGGACGATCGCATTCTCGATCATCGCGACGATCGTCCTTCAGGAGATGGCCGCGCGACTGGGACTCGTCTCGGGCGAAGGGCTGGGCGAGGCGCTCAGGGGACGCTTCGACAACCTCATCGTCGAGTACATCAGCATCCTCCTCGTCGTCGGTGCAATCGGCGTCGGGACGGCGGCGTACGAAGCCGGGAATATCCTGGGTGGGGCCGCCGGTCTGGCGACGATCACCGGTATAAGCTCCACGGTGTGGGCCGTCACCATGGGACTCGTCGCTGGTGTACTGCTGTTCACCGGACGATACAAACTAATCGAGCAAGCGCTAGTGGGCCTCGTCGCCATCATGGCCTTCTCGTTCATCACATCGGCCATCCTGATTGGACCGGACGTGAGTGCGATCTTCGCCGGATTCGTTCCGAGCATCCCGTCGGGGTCGCAGTACCTGATCACTGGTCTAGTCGGGACGACCATCGTCGGCTACAACCTGTTCCTGCACGCGAGCAACGTCCAGGAACGGTGGTCCGGCCCGGGCGACCTGCCACAGTCACGGACTGACACGATTCTATCTATCGCCATCGGTGGCTTCATCACGATCACGATAATGGTCACCGCTGCAGCGGCGTTCCCGACGGGAACGGAGCTCAGCGGTGTCGGCCGCATGGCCGAGCAACTCAAGCCGCTCGCTGGCCCGTACGCAAAGATATTCTTCAGCATCGGTCTGTTCGCTGCTGGCTTCACAAGCGCGACGACGGCGCCGCTGGCAGGTGCCTGGGCGACGGCGGGCGCCCTCGGCTGGGAGTCGGATCTCGAGAGCACGAAGTTCCGCGCCGTCTGGGGCATCATCCTCACGGTCGGCGTGCTGTCCGTCCTACTCGGCGGGAGTCCGGTCGAGATTATCGTCTTCGCACAGGTCGTGAACGGAATCTTGCTCCCCATCGTCGCGGTCTTCCTCATTTATGCGATGAACCAGGACGACCTCCTCGGTCAGTACACGAACAGTACCGTCGCGAACACCCTTGGCACCGTCGTCACCATCATCGTCGTTTGGCTCGGCGTCCGAACCCTACTCAGCGTCGCGGGGGTGCTGTAGATGACCGGCCGTGTTGTCGGTGTCGACGTCGGCGGGACGTTCACTGACGTGACGCTACTGGTTGACGGCGAACTCGTCACGGCGAAGGTGCCGAGCACCGAGGGTCAGAGCGAAGGCGTGATGGCAGGCATCGAGAAGGCCTGTGCTGACGCCGGCATTTCGCCCGACGATATCGAGGGTTTCTCGCACGCGATGACCGTCTCGGTGAACGCGCTCCTCGAGGAGTCGGGTGCGAAGACCGCCTTGGTCACGACCGAGGGATTCCGGGACGTCCTCGAAATCGGCCGTCAAGATAGGCCGTCGCTGTACGACCTTGAGGCGGAGAAGCCGACGCCGCTCGTGCCGCGGCGTCGCCGCTACGAGGTGAGCGAACGAACGACGACTGAGGGAATCAAACAGTCGGTCGACGAAGACGAGGTTCGCGAGGTGGCCAATTCGATCCGCGACGACGGTGCCGAGGCGGTCGCCATCTCGCTCCTCCATGCGTACGTCCATCCCCAGAACGAGCGGCGCGTCGCCGAGGTGCTTCGGGAGGAACTTGAGGTTCCCGTATCGGCATCGCACGAGGTCCTGGCGGAGTTCCGTGAGTACGAGCGTACCTCGACGACTGTCGTCGACGCGTACGTGCGACCGGCAATCGACAGGTACATCGGCCATCTCACCGAACGGGCCGCCGACGCCGGCGTGCCCCAACCCCGCATCATGCAGGCTAACGGGGGAATCACCGACGCGGACACAGTTCGACAGAAAGCCGTGCTGACGGCACTCTCTGGGCCGGCAGCTGGGGTCGTTGGCGCGAGCGCTATGTCCAGTGGCGGTTCTGACGACCAGGATGCAAGACTCGTCACGTTCGACATGGGTGGGACGTCGAGTGATGTTAGTCTCATCCGCGACGGCGACGTAAAGCGGACGACCGACGGGTCGATAAGCGACCGGCCGATCAAGACGCCGCTGGTCGACATCGAGACGGTTGGCGCCGGTGGCGGGTCGATCGCGTGGGTCGACGCCGGCGGTGCGCTCCGCATCGGCCCGCATTCGGCGGGGTCCGACCCTGGACCGGCTTGCTACGGCTGGGGCGGCACCGAACCGACGGTGACAGACGCCAATCTCGTCCTCGGCTATATCGGGTCCAGCACCAGCCTCGGTGGGGAACTGTCGCTGGACGAGCAGGCGGCCTACGATGCGCTCGCCGACCTCGCCGAAGAGGCCGGAATGGACGGGGCGGTCGAGGCCGCACGGGGCGTATATCGTGTTGCCAACGCGAACATGACGCGTGCGATCCGGTCGGTCACGGTCGAGCGCGGGTTCGACCCTCGAAAGTTCGGCCTCGTCGCGTTCGGTGGTGCCGGACCGATGCATGCTGTCTCAATCGCGGACAATCTCGACATGGAACGCGTCGTTATCCCACGAGCCTCCGGGGTTCTGTCCGCGTACGGGCTGCTCGCCGCAGATGAAAAACAGGACGCAGTCAAGACCTATCAGCGGTCACTCGCCGCTGTCGACCTTGACGATGTCGACGGTATCTACGCTGATCTGGAGGAGCAGGTGCTTGCGGAGATCAGCGCCCCCGACCGCGCCACGGTCGAACGCACCGCCGACCTGCGCTACGCGGGCCAGAGCTTCGAACTGTCCGTCGACGTCGGCGAGTCGTTCAGTCCCCGCGACGCTGCAGAGCGGTTCGCGGAGGCGCACGAAGTCGCGTACGGGTACCAGATGGACGAACCGGTACACCTGGTCAACTGTCGCGTCACGGCGACCGTCGAGCGGGCGGTGCCGGACGTCGAGTACGCGGCGAGCGGTGACGCGATGAAGGGAACTAGGACTACGACGTTCGAAGACGGCGAGTACGAGACGCCTGTGTATCACCGCGAGCGGCTTCAACCGAGACAGACAGTCGAAGGGCCGGCCGTGATTGAACAGGACGAAAGCACGATTGTCATCCCCCCTACGTGGGACGTCCGCGTCCGCGAAGACGGCACGCTGGTGTCCGAGGTGGGTGACGAATGACCGAGGACGACGCGACCACGATGGAAACCAACGGAGTTGATGCCAACGTGAGCAGCACAGACGATGAAATCGACCCCGCGACGCTGGAGATTCTCCGGAATCAACTGGAGAGCATCGCGGAAGAGATGGGGCACGTCCTTATCACTGGATCGTACTCGCCGAACATCAAGGAACGCCAGGACTGCTCGACTGCGCTATTCGACGTCGAAGGGAAGATGATCGCGCAGGCGGAACACATCCCCGTTCATCTGGGTGCGATGCCCGACGCGGTCGACGTGGTCATGGACAAGGACCCGAAGCCGGGGGACGTGTTCATCGTCAACGACCCGTTCGAAGGCGGCACCCATCTTCCGGACATCACCCTCGTGTCGACCATCGCGCCCGAGGACGACGTCATCGGCTTCGCCGTCTCGCGAGCGCACCACGCAGACATCGGCGGGAGTTCGCCTGGGAGCATGCCGCCGGGCGCCCAAGAAATCTATGAGGAGGGGCTCCGGCTCCCGGCCGTCCGCCTCGTCGACGGTGGGGAGCAGAACGACGAGGTCCTCGAGATGATTCTAGCCAACGTCAGGACCCCTGACGAGCGGCGTGCCGACCTCCGCGCTCAGCGCGCTGCGAACGACCGCGCGGAGGAGCGACTCGGCGACCTCCTCGACGAGCACGGCTCGTTGCTACTGGATGCTTTCGACGCCGTCGTCGACTACTCGCGAGAACGCGTCGAATCCGAACTCGCGGATCTCCCAGACGGCGAATACCGGGCGCGCGACGTGCTCGAAGGCGATGGTGTGACGGACAGCGACATCCACCTCGAGACAACGGTCACCATCGACAACTCCTCGATAACAGTGGACTTCTCGGGGACGGCCGAGCAGGTCGACGGGAACCTTAACGCGCCGCTGTCCGTCGCGAAAAGCGCCGTCTACTTCGTCGTCCGCGCAGTCACGGACCCCGAGATTCCGTCCAATCACGGCTGCTACGAACCAGTGACGGTCTCGGCGCCGACGGGCACGCTACTGAACCCGTCCCCGCCCGCCGCAGTGGTGGGTGGGAACGTCGAGACCAGCCAGCGGGTCACCGACATCACCCTCGAGGCGCTCGCCGAGGCGATCCCCGAGCGCGTGCCAGCCGGCGGGCAGGGCACGATGAACAACCTCATCATCGGCGACCGCACGGGCGAGTTCACCTACTACGAGACGATCGGTGGCGGCTTCGGTGCCAGACCCGGCAAGGACGGTATGGACGGGGTTCAGGTCGGAATGACCAACACGCTCAACACCCCGATCGAGGCGATGGAGACCGAGTATCCGCTCCGATTGGAGCGATACGCGCTCCGGGAGTCGAGCGGCGGTGACGGTAGATACCGGGGTGGACTGGGCCTCGAACGGTCAGTTACCGTCGAGACTGACGCGACCGTGTCGCTACTCACAGAACGTCGACGCACGGCACCGGCCGGCGTCAACGGCGGTGAGGACGGGGCCACGGGCGAGAACCTCGTCGACGGTGAGCGCGTCCCGTCGAAGGCCTCGGTCGACGTGAGTGCCGGGACCACCGTGACGATTCTCACTCCCGGTGGTGGGGGACACGGCGAGCCAGACGACCGTTCCCAGGAGGCGAGAGAGCAGGACCGCATGGACGAGAAGATGACCGAGTGACGGTTCCGTCTCGACCTCGCGTTCGGCGGTGTCGCGGCCGTCCTGCTCTCACGCGCCGCCAGTTCGCACGTCGAGTGAGCCACTCCGGGGCGGCGCTGCCCGGTTGACCAAACCACTTATCGCCCGACCGTCCGGAGAACCGACACGATGGACGCTACGCGATACCGGGACGTCGGCGGTGTGTCGCTCGTAAGCGGTGGGGCGCTGGTAGTCCTCGGGTTGGTCACGGCCCAGTCCCAGTACCCGGGGTACAGCACGACGACACAGACAATCAGCGCGCTCGGAACGGCGAGCGCGCCGGCGGCGTCCCAGGCAGTGTTCAACGCCACGATGGTGCTCACGGGCGCGCTGTTGCTCGTCGCGGCCTACGCCCTCCACCAGGTGTACGCTCGACGCGCGCTCACCGGCGCGGCCGCGGGGACGGCACTCGGCATCGCGGGCGTCGGACTGTTCCCCGCGCACACGGGTCTCCCGCACGTCGTCGCCGCGATGGTGGCGTTCGGCGGGATGGGCGTCACCGCGCTCGTGGTCGCGGCGACCGTCAGTAGCACGTTCCGGTACGTCTCGGCTGTACTGGGGACGCTCGAACTCCTCGCGTTGGTGCTCTTCGTCACGCTCGGCAGCGCGACGACGCTGGGCGTCGGCGGCTTGGAGCGGTGGGTCGCGTACCTCGGAGTCCTGTGGACGACGGCGTTCGGCGGCTCCCTCTTCACGGGCACCGGAGCGCACGCCTGACGTCCGTCACCGCTCTGTACCGCCACCACGGGGGCGAGCGAGAACGGCGATAACGCGGCGTAAATGCGTGGATACTGCAGGATTACTGCGGACGAAGTGGGGGTGGTGTGGCTGTACGGACACGACCGACTTCCGAGTCACGACCGGCCAGCCGGCGACCCCGGCGAGCGCTACACAACGACCAGGAGGAACGCCCCGAGCAGCACCCCGGCCGCGCCGATGAGCGCCCCGGCGACCGACGTTCCCGCCATCCGGCGGACGGCGCCACGAGCGGGTCGACGTCGCTTCGGGCGACCGACCCGGTCACGCGGACGAGCGTATCGGGGTCGCACTCGTCCACGCTGTCCACGTCGGTCGCTCGGAACACAGCTGCTGCTCGCCAGACGTACCGGGCGCTCGCCGCGAGCGCGACGCCGCCGACGAGGAGCATCACACCGCCGAAGAGGCTGGAAGCGGAGAGTTCAGTCGGGAGGACCATTCAGGGAGTCGTTCGCCGGATGCGGCCGACGCTTGGATTTGCGTGCCGAAATCGGGGTGCTGTCGAGCCCGTCTGTCGGTCGAGCTGTCGGGTATCCGTCGTCCGTCAGGCGTGCTCCTCGTAGGGCTGGACGACCACGAAGCCGTCGCCCTCGGGGAACTGCATCTGGTAGCGTTCGCCGGACTCCTGTCCGACCATGTCCGAGAGGCTGCGGTTGACCTCGACGTTCGGCGTGGTTCCGCTCCACGCGACCGTGGCGCTCGGGTCGGTCGAAACCGGTGGTTCGAGGACGATGGGGTCGCCGTGCGTCGTGATGGCGACGTAGCCCGGTCCTTCGAGGTAGACGTTCGTGAACCCGCCGGCGAACGCGCCGGCAAGGCTGTCCATGGACGCGATCTCGTAGCTGACGTCGGATTCGAACGCGAGCACGTCCTCGCCGTTGACGGTGATCGAGTCGTCAGCGTCGAGTTCGAGGAGCTGGATCTTCTTCTCGTGGTCCGCGAAGTAGGCGTGGCCCTGGCCCTCGACGGCCATCACGGGCGTTCCCTCGCCGGTTGCGGCCTGCTTGAGGAACCCCTTCACGCCCCCCTCGGCGGAGCTACGTCCGGTGAACGACAGGTCGCCAGTGAACGCGATCATCGATCCCGCTTTCGCGGTCACCTCCCCGTCGACGGCGACGTCGAGGGTGTACTTGTTCTCCAGTTGGAACGGCGCGTCGGTCTCGGTCGGTGCGTGCTCTGCGGTGAACTGGTCGACGTTCATGGGTTTCGAGGCCGGTTGCGTTCGGCCGTGTCTGGGGCGTGGAGGCGGAGCCACGTAAATCCGCAGCCAGTGTCTCTGACCCAGAGACCGGCGGTCGCTCCGGACGAGAACGGGAGGAAGAAATTTATGGGAGATGTGTCGTGGTCTAGATATGGACGTGGTCGCTACGGCCGTGACTGTCGGCGTACTCTTCGGGGTGGGGTACTGCTATCTTCGCGCCTACTGGATCGACGACCCGATGCTGAACAGCGAACTGTTCCGGTAGCTGTCTTCGCCGTATCGCCCGGTTGTTCTCCCCGCTGCTGGACGACAGAACCGTTCTCGGTGGACGACGGAATCGTTCTCGGTGGACCAGGGAACCGTTCTCGTGGGACGACAGAACCGTTCTGTCGATCACTGTTGGCGCGCGTAATCGACGACGGTGGCGGACTCGTCGATCGTCAGTTCGAGCGCGTCGCCGTCGATCACCACCGTGACGTTCAACCGAAGGGGGTCCTCTGACTCGATCGCCGCGTCCGGGTCGAGGAGCGGGATGACCTCCCAGACGTACGTCTCCCGGAGGTCGATTCCGGCGTCGAAGAGGAACGAGACGACGGCAGGGTGGTCCATGACGACGCCACCCACGTTGAGGTTCCGCCTGGTGCCACACTCCCGACACTCGAACTGGACGTCGAGAATCGACCGGTACGTGACCGACTCGTCACTCGACAGCGCGGTCAACGTCGAGTCCACGTGACCGTTACACAGCGTACAGAAGCCGCGGCTGAGCTGCTGGGCGATCGTCAGCAGGTGCTTGCTGAACACGCGCGGAAGCGCCTCGGAATCTATCGCCGCGACAGTGACGGGCGGGACGGGCATCTGTGTGATCAGCCCGTCGCAGTCCGTGCACTCGACGGTGATCGAGCCGTCCTCGTAGCTCGCGAGGACGTCCCCTGCACAGTGCATACAGTCCCCCGCAGGCACCGAGTCGATTTCGACGTCGCTGGCTCCCGTGAACTGGCCGGAGACGGCCGCTCCGATCGCTTGCCGGCCCGCGTAGGTCACTGTGTACCCCTCCCCGTCTTTCCGGACGAACTGCGGGGTGAGCGCGTTCAGGTGGTAGTTGAACGTGCCGGAGTCGCGGACACCGATTCGCGACCGGAGGTCGGAAAACGAGAGGTGGTCGGGGTACGCGTCCCAGAGGTGGTGGATGATGTCGATCCGGGATTCGTTCGCGAGCAGGCCGAAGACGTCCTCGAGCTCGCGGGATGACATCCGGTCGTCGAGCATGTCGGAACTCCTGTTCGACTCCTCATCAGTATTCTGTCCTGTCTCTGTCGCTGCGAACTCGCTGTCTGTGGATCGGTTCGGCGACGCTGGTCTCTGGTGGGCCACCGACGCAAAAATGAAAAATACCTAACAGGACAGGATTCCTGCGAGCACTTACAGTTCTGACGTGAGCCATTCCCACCAGAACTGATGAACGCGTCCCCGCCACCCGAGCGGTCCGACACAGCAACCGGTACGGCCACCGCCCTCCAGTCGGCGTGCACCCTCCAGACGACCGACGATACGACGTTTCTGCATCGATACCCCGCATGAGTGACACCAGCCCAGACGACGACCGTAGCGACGGCACAGACCCTGACAGTGCTCGCACGGACGGGACGGGTATCGTGCCGCCGGACGACGAGACGCCGACGTGGCGCGAACGCAATGAACGCACCACGGGGCTCTCCCGGCTGACCTACGAGTACTTCGAGCGCTCCCGGCGCGAAGACCAGGACCTCCGCGAGGAATCAGACTACGTCGAACGCGACGTGCTCGCATTCCCCACCTGGCCCCACGAACTCATCCGGAACCTCGCACTGACGTGCTTCTTCGTCGGAATGATCGTCTTCCTGGCGGCGACATTCCCGCCGCATCTCGGTGCGGTGGCGAGCTCCAGTCAGACACCACAGGTCATCCTGCCGGACTGGTATCTGTACTGGTCGTTCGGCCTGCTGAAACTCGGCCCGCTGAACCCGGAACTCGCTATCCTCAGCGGCGAGAAACTGATGAGCGACGGCGTGTACGGCGTGCTCGCCAACGTCGCGGTCGTGGCCATAATCGCCGTCGTGCCGTTCCTCAACAAGGGGAGCGCACGCCGCCCCGTCGAACAGCCCTTCTGGGCCGCCGTCGGCGTCATGGGCGTCGTGTTCGCGACGACGATATCGATCTACTCGGCGAAGAACCTAATCCCGATCGACCCCCATCTACTGCTCGATCTGACGTTCCTGGTGCCGCCGGTCGCCGGCGCCGTCGCGTACGCCGTCCTCAAAACCATGCGCGAAGGCTACATGTACGACCTCAACCGCCGCTACTACAAACTCCGCCCGCCGAAGTAGGCTCCCTCGTTCTCCTGCTTGCCGACCATCTCTGCCGGCCGAACAGTTAATATACCGAACTATGATTGTCTTTCTGTACCTACATGTCACCGACGACACCGCGCGCGCTCCTCGACACTGAACGTGAATCGCCGGGCCGACGCCGGAACGTCGCCAGCGCTCGCCCCTCTATTGCCCGCTCCTCCGCAGCGCGACGCACCATCGCCCAGCCCTCCGGCGCTCCGTCCAGACCGTCGAACGCCACCGGCCTCGGCACGCTTGGGGTGACGGCCTGATGTTCACCTTCCCAGCGACCCTCGACCGGGCGAAGACGTTGTTCCCAGACGCGGGCATCAGCGACGGCGACACCCACCAGAGCTACCGAGAGACGGCCCAGAACGCCGAGCGACTCGCCACCACGCTCTGCGACCGTGGTATCGGCGACGGCGACGTCGTCGCGGTCGCCGCGTGGAACACGCCCCGATTCTTCGAACTCCTGTACGCGGTCACGGGCGTCGGCGCGACCATCTACCCCGTGAACGTGAACCTGCCGCCCGAGCAGATCGCACACACCGTCGAGAAGTCGGGCGCGGAAACACTCGTGTACGGGCCGGACTTCGCGAAACTCGCGGCGCCGTTCGAGGGCGACGCGATTCCCGTCGACGACCTCGCGATGGCCGACGAACCGACCGAACTCGACGCCGACCCGGACGACCCCGCGGTCATCCTGTTCACGTCGGGCACCACGGGGATGCCGAAAGCGGTCCGGTACACCCACGAGAAGATGGTACAGGGCGCGCTCAGCATCGCCCACCAGCTCACGGAGTACGACTCGCCCGCGTCGTTCTCTAGTGAGGACACGCTGTTCCCGGGGATTCCGATGTACCACTTGCTCTCGTGGGGGACGACGGTGTACGCGCCGTACCTCGGCGCTGACCTCGTGCTGGCGGGCCGGTTCGACCCCGAGCAACTGGCGGACGCGGCGGCGTCCGGGGACGCGACGTGGTCGTGTCTCGTGCCGACGATGGCGACACAGGTACTCGAAACGGGCCGGGACGTCTCCGAGTTGACCGTCCTCACCGGCGGGAGCGTCGTCAAGCGCGGGCTCACCGACCGACTGCGGGAGGCTGGGGTGTCGTTTGCGACCATCTACGGCGGCACGGACATGCTGAACGTCGGCATCACGCTCTGGACCGAACACGCCTGCGAGGAGGGCTACGAGTACGTCCGCCGGGCGACCCACCCGGCGCCCTACGTCGACGTCGAGATCGACGAGGCGACCGGCCAGGAGGGAATGGGCGAGATACTCGTGCGGTCGCCGTGGCTTCCCGACGGCTACTTCGACGCGCCCGCAGGCGAGGACGACGCGTTCGCCGACGGCTGGTTCCGCACCGGCGATCTCGGCCGGAAACTCCCGGACGGCGGACTGACCGTTCTCGACAGGCTCACGGATGCCATCAAGAGCGGCGGCGAGTGGATCCCGACGGGTGTCCTCGAGTCGGTCATCTCGGAGGCAGACGCCGTCGAGAACGCGGCGGTGCTGGCGACGGACGACGAGGAGTGGGGCGAACGCCCGGTCGCCGTCGTCGTCGGTGACGTGACCGAGGACGGCCTGGACGCGCATCTGACGAGCGCCGCCGAGGCGGGCCGCATCGAGTCGTGGTGGGCGCCCGACGACGTCACGTTCGTCGAGGAGATGCCGCTCACGAGCACGGGGAAGATACAGAAATCGTCACTGCGCGACGACCTGGAACTCGCATGACGGGCGACGGTATCGACTACGGCGACCTGGACGAGGGCCGACACTGCAACTACTGGGCACTCGACCCGACGCTCCAGTTCGAGGCGCGACGCGTCTACCCCACCGAGGAGTTCGAGTGGGCCGAGGACGTCCTCTCGTCGTTCGGTGACGTGCTGGGCAACCGACTGGCGGACACCGCCGACCGCATCGACGAGGCGGGCCACGAACTCCGGTCGTTCGACAAACACGGGAACCGGCTGAACGAGGTCGAGTACCACCCCTTCGTCCACGAACAGGAGCGCGTAGCGTACGAGGAGTTCGGCCTCACACACGACGCCTTCCACGCGCCGCCGGGCTGCGACGAACCCGTCGGGTTGACGCACACGCTCACGATGCAGGCGCTGCTGTCGTACGTCGACGCGGGCTTTTGCTGCCCCGTCTCGATGACCACGGGCGCCGCCATCGTCCTCGAGAAGTTCGACGACGGCAGCCTCGAGGAGTACTTCGAGGCGCTGACCGCCCGCGACGCCACCGAGCACATCGAGGGCGCGATGTTCCTCACCGAGAAACAGGGCGGGTCCGACGTCGGCGCGAACAAGGTGCGGGCCGAACGCACCGACGAGGACGACGTCTACGAACTCCACGGCGAGAAGTGGTTCTGCTCGAACATCGACGCCGAGGGCGCACTCGCGCTCGCCCGTACGCCGGACGCCCCGGACGGCGTGGAGGGTCTGTCGCTGTTCCTCGTACCGAAAACGTTGCCGGACGGCGAGGTCAACGACGCGCACTTCCGGCGGCTGAAGGACAAACTCGGCACCATCTCCGTGCCGACCGGCGAGATCGAGTTCCAGGGCGCGGAGGCGTACCTCGTCGGCGAGGAGCAGGCTGGCTTCCGGTACATGGCGGAGATGATGAACTTCGAGCGGTTGACCAACGCCACGGGCGCAGTCGGCGTGATGGGGCGCGCGCTCCTCGAGGCGAAGGTGCGCGCGGCCAACCGCGAGGCGTTCGGGAACCCTATCGAGGAGTACCCCCTGATGCGCCGGGACCTCGTCGACATGGCCGTGGACTACGAGGCCGCGGTCGCGTTCTCCTTCGAGGCCGCTCGCTTGCTCGACGAGCGCGAGCGCGCCGGCGACGACTCGGCGGCCTACCAGTTGCTGCGGCTGTTCGTCCCCATCGCGAAGAAGACCACCGCCAGGATGGCCGTCGAGACGTCGTCCTACGCGATGGAGATTCTCGGCGGGAACGGCTACGTTCGCGAGCACACCACCGAGCGACTGCTCCGGGACGCCCAGGTGCTTCCTATCTGGGAGGGGCCGTCGAACGTCCTCGCGCTGGACGTGCTCCGGGCGCTCGAACGCGAGAACGCCCACGAGGCACTGGTGCCATACGTCCGTGAGAAACTCGACGCCGTCGACCACCCCGAACTGACGGCCGTGGCCGACGAGGTCACCTCGCAGTTCCGAGACCTCCAGAACACGCTCGGCGCGCTCGCGGCCGAGGACGACGACTACGCGCAGTACCACGCCAAGCGACTCGCGGACCTGATATTCGACGTCGTGACCGCCGCGCTGTTGCTCGAAGAGGCGCAGTGGCAACTCGACGAGGCGGACGACGCCCGGAAGGCGCTCGTCGCCTGGCACTTCGTGGACACGCGATTCGGGAGCGAGGACGCGTACGGTGTCGCGTCCGGCGAGCGGTTCGCGATGGACGACGACGTCTTCGCGTCCATCGTCAAGCACGCCACGGCGGAACCGGGTGTGCTGGCGGACGCCGCGCCCGCCGACGACTGAAGCCCTGTCGCTTCCCGACGACTTCGGCGGCTACCGCGACGACCACCTGACTGTAGTAGAGCGCGTCGCTCCGGTCGCCGCGAGGTTCGAGCCGGTGCTGGACCTGGCCGACGAACTCGCTGTAGTTCATGCCCCGAGTGTTCGGTCTGCAGCGCCGTACAGGCACCCCGGCGTTCGCTCGGACCGGAGCGTCGCTCGACGAAACTCCGTACGTCTGAGAGCGCGTTCGAGCGAGCGAACACGCCGGAACCGGCGGGTTACTGCGGACGCACTGGGGGTCCGGTTGCGCAGGCGGCGCCGACGGCGCAACCGCCGGTTCTGACGGAACTCCGGGCGCTCCCGCCGCTGCTGCTGAAATCTTGGGCGGCATCGCCGGTGTGACACAACGACTTTCCCTCTGAAGCCCTTCCAATCACACGAAGTGACGTTTGTGTGACTGGAGTAGACGCGACGCTTGCGTGACTGGAGTACTGGTGCGTGACTGTGCCATCGTCGTTTTCAACTAGCTATGAGTGTCGGACGGATCACGGACGACGTATCGATTCCCTCGGTCTCGGAGTTCTTCCAGAGGTACGGGCTCGCGCTCGTGATGGTCGCGAGCTACTTCGGGTCGGGGTCAGTGTTCATCGCAAGCTCCGCCGGCGTCAGGTACGGCTACACGCTGCTCTGGGCCGTCGTCGGCGCTGTCCTGCTGGGATTCATGGCCCAGGACATGAGCGCTCGCCTGGGCATCCACGGCGACTCGCTCGCGGAATTCGCCCGGGAGAAACTCGGATCGACGATCGCGACCGCCGTGGTGGTGTTGCTCTCGGTCGGCTGCGTGGCGTGGACGCTCGAACTCACCGCCGCCGTCGGCCGGGGCGTCGTCGTCCTCCTCGACCTCCAGGCCATCGGCTGGCAGCCTTTCGCGTATCTGACGGGGCTCGCCGCGATGGTCGTCGGCATCCTCGGCTACGACGCCGTCGAGAAGCTCATGGTCGCGATGATGTTCGTCCTCCTGCTCGCGTACGTCCTCGTCGCGGGGGCAAGCAGCCCGGACCTCGCCGCCGTCGCGTCCGGCTTCGTCCCGTCGTTCGCATCGGCGGGGTCGGTGACGCTCGCGGTGAGCATCCTCGGGACGACCGCGCTCTGGCCGAACTTCTTCCTCGAGTCACAGCTCGTCGAGGAGAAGGGCTGGACCGACCGAGCGGACATCCCCACGATGCGGCGCGACCTCGCCATCGGCTACGCCGTCGGCGGCATCACCACGATCGCCATCGTCGTGGCCGCCGCCGCGGTGCTCCGGCCGGCGGGCTACGAACAGCTCCAGACCTTCCTCACGCCGGGCCGGGCGCTCGCGTCCATCCTCGGTGAGTGGGCGATGGTCGTCTTCCTCATCGGTACGCTCGCCGCCGCGTTCAACAGCATCATCCCCATCATGTGGGCGCCCGCGCACATGATCCCGACCGCCATGGGGGACTCGTACGCGGACAGCACGCGCGTGTTCCGCCTCGTCTACGTCGTTGGCGTCGCGCTCGGCAGCCTCTCGCCACTCGTCCACCAGTACCTCGGGCTGAGCGTCATCGACATGATAATCCTCTTCCCGGCGTACAACGGCGTCGTCGGGCTGCCCATCACCGCCCTGTTGTTGTTCTGGGCCGTCAACGACAGCGACGTGATGGGCGAGTACACGAACGGCTGGAAACTGAACCTCCTCAACAGTGCGCTCATCCTGCTGGCGGTCTACTCCGCGTGGACCGCCGGACAGGCCGTCATCAACGCCATCCTCACGGGTGGGTTCTGAACCGATGCTCGCCGGCGTTCCCACCCCCACGCTCGCGCTGCTCGTCGTGCTCTCGCTGTTCGCCGGCGCCGGCATCACGGCCGTCGGTCCGGGCGGCGTCTTCATCACCATCGCGCTCGTCGCGCTGACCGACCTGCCGCCGCCGGTCGTCGTCGGCACGGCGAGCGCGACGTTCGTCGCGACCGGTCTCGTCGGAACGGAGAGCTACCGCCGCTCGGGCGAACTCGACTCGCGCGCGGGCCAGTGGACGGCGGCCGTCTTGAGTCTCACGGGCCTCGTGGGCGCGCTCGTCGGCGTCCGCCTGAACGCGCTGGTCGACGCGGCGACGTTCAGCGTCCTGCTCGGCGTGTTCGTCTCGCTGACGGGCGTCCTCGTCTACTACCGTACCCGTCACGCGTCGGTCGAGGATGACTACGACGCGACCACGGTCCGCGGCACGCTCGGCGTCGCCGGCATCGGCGGGTTCGTCGGCGTCTCGGGTGGATTGCTCGGCGTCGGCGGCCCGGTTCTCGCCGTCCCGCTGCTGGTGGCCGTCGGCGTGCCGATGCTCGTCGCGGTGGGCGTCGCGCAGGTGCAGTCGGTGTTCGTCGCCGCGTTCGCGACAGCCGGCTACCTCGCCCAGGGCGCTGTCTCCTGGCCGCTCGTCGTCGCCATCGGCGTCCCCGAGATCGTCGGCGTCGTCGCCGGCTGGAGGGTCGCGCAGTCGGTCGACTCACAGCGACTCACCCGAGCGCTCGCTGTGCTGTTGCTCGTTCTCGGCCCGTACATCGTGCTCCGGTAAACTCCGCGTCGCTCGCGACCGACCAGCCGGGGCCCCGGGCGCCCCGGACCGCGAGCACTCGTTCCTGGCTGGGGGTGGATGCGCCCCGTCATCAGCGGGCACCACCCCAAGGCAGTTCTCGGTCGCGTGAGACGTACGAGTATGGAGCCATCGCGTGATCGGTACGACGCGGTCATCGTTGGCGCGGGGCACAACGGACTGACGGCGGCGCTTGTTCTCGCGAGCGAGGGCTGGACGCCGCTGGTGGTGGAGCGAAACGAGAAGATCGGCGGAGCGCTGCGGAGCGACGAACTCACCGAGGATGGGTACGTACACGACACGTTCTCGACGAACCAGAACCTCTTCCTGGACTCCGCGGTGTTCGAGGAGTTCGGCGACCGGCTACGGGAGCACGGGCTGGCGTTCTCCACGTCCGCGAAACCGTTCGCGAACGTCTTCCCCGACGGAGACGCGCTCCGGGTCTACCAGGACGCGGAGCGGACGCGCGAGGAACTCGCGGCCCACAGTGCGGCGGACGCCGCGGGGTGGGAGACGCTCCGCGGGGAGTTCGATCGGTTCGAGCGGACGTTCCTGCCGCTGTACGGGACCGAACTCCCGTCCGTCGAGGCCGGGCGGCAGCTCGCGTCGGCGTTGCGGTCCGAGGGGGTCCGGGGACTCACGGAACTCGCACAGATTCCGCTGAGTTCGACGCGAGAACTCGGTGACGCGTACTTCGAGACGCCGGAAGCGAAGGCGTTGATGGCGTGCTGGGGGATGCACATCGATTTCGGTCCGGAGGTGTCCGGCGGCGGGATGTTCCCGTTCCTCGAATCGTTCGGCGCGCTCGAACACGGCATCAGCGTCACGACCGGTGGGGCGTCCCACCTCGTGGAGGCGCTCGCCGACGTGCTGCGCGAGGAGGGCGGCGAGGTGGTCACCGGCACCGAAGTCACGTCGGTGCTCACCGCGGACGACCGCGCCGTCGGCGTCCGACTCGACTCCGGCGAGACCGTCCACGCGGACCGCGCCGTCGTCGGCAACGTCACGCCGACGGTGCTCTTCGAGAACCTCCTCGAACACCACGACTTCTCCGACTCGTTCGAATCGAAGGTGGACCGCTACGAGTACGGCCCCGGGACGATGATGGTGCACCTCGCGCTCGACGACCTCCCGGACTGGGACGCCGCGGCCGACCTCGACGAGTTCGCGTACGTCCACATCGCGCCGTACGTCGAGGATCTCTCGGCGACGTACCGGGACGCGCGGAACGGCTACATCCCGGAGAGCCCCATGCTCGTCGTCGGGCAGACGACAGCCGTGGACGACTCACGGACGCCGGACGACGGCGACATCCTCTGGGTGCAGGTGCGCGCGCTGCCGAGCGAGATCCGCGGGGACGCCGCGGGCGACATCGACGCGACGGACTGGGACGAAGCGAAGGACCCGGTTGCTGACCGCGTAATCGGGAAACTCTCGGAGTACGCGCCCGAAATCCGGGAACTGATCCGGGACCGGACGGTGCTCTCACCCGCCGACCTCGAGGCCGAGAACCCGAACCTCGTCGGCGGAGACTCCGTCGCGGGCAGCCACCACCTCCGACAGAACTTCCTCTGGCGGCCGTTCCCCGGGTGGTCGCGGTACGAGATGCCCCTCGACGGCCTCTACATGTGCGGCGCGGCGACCTGGCCCGGAGCGGGGAACAACGCCGCGTCGGGCTACCTCGCGGCGAAACACGTGCTCCGCCCGAGCGCGCCGGCCCGACTCGCGAACGCCACCGAGGAGTACGCCGGCCTCGCGAGGACCTGGCTACGCCGCAATTTCTAGGCCCTCACGGAGGGGACCCCGCTGAAAATCCGCGCCGTCCGTACGAACCGGTGGCGTCGGATGCGAACCAACGTTGTTGACCGCCCAACCGGTGGCGCTCGGTGGGCGTCGAGACGCCTGGCGCGTCGAGAAAGCAACACGCTCTGTTCGCCAGTCGTCAGGGAGACCAAACGACCTAACGTTCCTGTCACCGAAACAGTCGGTATGGCCGCCGAGAGCGACGACACCCGCGTGTGGCTCGTCGAGCGGGGGTACAACAACCGCGACCTCATCATCCTGAAGTACGCGACCCTCGACGGCGAGCGGGTCTTCCGCCGCGAACTCGCCGCCCAGGCGGTCGACGTGGACACGGTCACCGCCGCGCGGGACGTCTCGACAGACAACCTGGAGGTCGTCGACGATCCGGACCTCCAGGACCGATACGCGTCGGAGGCCACTCGCATGCGCGACGAGCACGACCCCGAGAACACTGTGTGACTGGCGAGACCGTCGGCTCCGATTGTCCCGACGATAGCGAGGGCGCGTCCGCGCAAACGGTGGGCGGTTACCGCTACCCGGGGCGGTGAACCGCGCCCACTATCGTGCCCACCATACACAATACCTGCCTCGTTGAACCCAGAAAGTTACCATCGGATCTGTAGGTCTGACCGAGTTGAAACTCCCCCATAGACTATAGTAAGCTCTCTACTGGGGATTCTGGTGCATCGGGACTTCGCGACTGATGGAGATGCACGTTCAAAACGGGCAGTAGGATTGTACGCCAACGGCCTTATTGCTCTCCGAGGCGAACCCAACCCATGTCCGAGCGAACCTCGATGACGCGTCGAGCAGTTCTGTCCGGGGCCGCGGGCGCTGCGGCCGTGACGACAGTGCCCGTGGTCTCCGCCCAGGACGGCGGCCCCGACTACGGTGGCTGGTTCGACGGCGTCAGCAACTTCAAGGGTACTGCTGACTACACCGGCCAGTCCGAGGTCACCGTCTGGGTCGGCGCACAGGGCAACGGCGGCTACTTCGCGTTCTCGCCGCCCGCCATCCGCGTCGACCCCGGCGCAACGGTCACCTGGACGTGGACCGGTGAGGGCGGCAGCCACAACGTGGTCGCTCAGGACGACGCGTACCGGAGCGAGCTGTCGAGTGAGGAGGGGCACACGTTCACCCACACGTTCGAGGGGTCGGGCGACGGCGTCTCCATCTCGAAGTACTTCTGTGTGCCTCACCGCTCGCTCGGCATGAAGGGCGCCGTGGTCGTCGGCGGGTCCGGCGGTCTCGACCCGGGCAGTTACGATACGCCGTCTACGGGCGCCGGGGGAGGCGGCAGTGAAAGCGGTGGTGGCGGTGGTGGGTTCTCCATCGGCGCACTGTCCATCGTGGGCACGCTGCTCGTTGGACTGCTCTCCCCGCTGTTCTTCGCGATCTTCCTGTTGTTCCAGGACTCCGAAGAAGAATCGGCGACGTAACGCAAGGAAGAGGAGACCGCTGACCAGGTTGGCCGGTCAGTACACGTCTCCGATGGTGTTTCTGGCGGCTACGGTGGCGCTGGTGACTAACGGTTCTGTCGCAGTTGCTCCTCGCGCAGTTCGCCGCGCGCGTGCCACGTCCGCGGACGGTACGCGACGACGAGTCCGGCCGCGAAGTAGACCACGACGACGCCAACGACGACCGCACCTGGAATCAGTCCGATGGCGGCCGTCTCGAGCGGTGGGTCGGGGGAGAACGCGGTGATGCGGACGAGCCACGCGAGCAACAGGACGGCGAAAAGCGGCATGTAGACCCGGCGGAGTCGGTGCGCGATGGCCTCTTCGGTGGTGATCTTGATGGTGGGGTCCCGGTAGTCCTCGGCGAGTCGCTCGCGCCAGTCCGGGTTTGCGGTGTCCATTCTGGGGTCGAGGCCGACCGACCAGACGTTCTCCTGGAGGGTGCGGACCCGCGAGCGCCAGATGTCGTAGCCGCGGTACCGCCGCGCCTCGATCACGAGGAAGACGGTGAGCGTCGCAGCGCCAACGAGAATGATGTAGTGGGGATTGTCGGGACTCGAGAACGCCCACGTCAGGATAGCGGCCATCACGATGACCGCCCAGTTCGTGGTCGTGTCGAGGCGTTCCCGCCAGTACTTCATCCGGTGGATCTCGCCTCGGTAGAGGTGGGCCATCGACGAACTCGGTCCCATGTCCTCGTCGAGCAGTCCCTTTCCGACGTCCCGGAGGTCCGGGTCCGTCGGGTCGGCGTCCTCTGTCGGTGGATCTGTCATTAGTAGACGTGTAGCGGAGGCAGGTCGATAGTCGGTTCGCCTTCGTCAGGCCGCGGGGAGTGTCTCGAGTACGCGTTCGAATCGTTCGTGGACCTCCGCAGCAATGTCGTCGAGGTCGTCGTTCTCGACCACCGAGAGCATGACCTCGGCGTCTACTGCGCTCACGCCGACCTCGCCGTCGTCGGTCTCGTAGACGACGACGTTACACGGCAACAGCGCCCCTACCTGCAGTTCCTCGTCGAGGGCCTGCTTCGCGAGCGGCGGGTTGCAGGCGCCGAGGATGCGGTACTGGCGGTACTCCTCGTCGAGTTTCTCCGCGAACGTCTGCTGGACGTCGATGTCGCTGAGGATGCCGAAGTCCTCGTCGGCCAGCGCGTCGATGGTCTGTTCGACGACGTCGTGGAACGCCCCGTCGACTCGCTTGTCCAGAGTATAGGACATACTATCCAATTTAGCGGTGCCGTTCTTAGGCGTTGTGCACGTGTCGCGGCTGGGCGGGGGACGAGAGCCGCCGAGAACCGACAGGTGTGGCAGCGAGGAACGAGGCGAGGGAACGAAAATCGCGGGGGTCAGACGAGCAGTTGGATGTCGGCATCGGCCATGTCCTGGATGGCCGTTGCGGCGCCGACGCCGGTCGTCACGCCGTCGTAGAAGTCGTCCTCGTCGTAGTCCATCAGGTCGATGGTCATCTGACAGGCCTGGAACTCGACCCCCATCTCGAGGGAGGTGTCGATGAGTTCCTCGATGGTGGCCGTGTCGTTGTCGTCGATGCGCTTTTCCATCATCTTCGTGGTCACGCGGTCCATGCCGGGGAGCGCGGCGACAGCGTTCGGAACGGGCATGTTGGGATTGCCGACCGAACTCAGTTTGAGTTCCTTCGAGCGTTCCTCGTGGAGGATGTCGAGCCCCCAGAACGTGTGGAAGACGGTGACGTCGTAGCCGAATGCGGCGGCCGTGCTCGCGAGGATGAGCGGCGGGTACGCCATGTCGAGTGTGCCCTTCGTCGCGATAATCGACATCTTCTGCTGGTCGTCGTCGGTCGCCGCGGCGAGTTCCGTCTCCAGTTCGTCGATGCGAGCGGCGAGTTCGGCGCGCGAGGGCGCGTCCTCGTCCGCCGACGTTGGTGTGTCCGTACTCATGAGTGGAACGTGGGTGCTTGCTGGTCGGTGGTGATGCCGGTCTGTCTCATTGGTTCATTCGGTTTTGCGGACGTAGTGCGTGTACACGTCTTGGCCTTCCTGCTGGTCGACGAGTTCCACGCCGTCGGTCGTGTCCGCCCAGCCGCCGAGGTCGCTCATGCTCCCCGGGTCGGTCGCGAGGACTTCGAGGATCTCGCCTTCGGCTAGCTGGTCGATGTTCTGCTTGGTCTTGACGACGGGCATGGGGCAGTTCTCGCCCTTCACGTCGAGGGTCTCGTTGGCTTCGTACTCCGTCATGGTATTGACTTCACGGCCCAATATCGTCCTGGGCAGGAAAAGCGTGTCGATAGTATATTTCCAGATTAGCAATACTCTATGGTGGGCTGGCCCGAATATCTGGTATTGTGGTTTCAGAACTAGTGAAGGTGGATTAGAGTATTGTGTAGTATGCGGTCTTCTATACAAAGCCTTATCTGCGGGGAGTCGATAGACTGGAGTGAAGATGACCACAGGGGAACCTCCCGACGCCGACGACGCGGTGGCAACGACCACGCCAACCGAACTCAAAACTCGCATCGACAGCGGCGATAACGTGTTCATCCTCGACGCGCGCTCGGAAGACGACTTCGAGGAGTGGCACATCGACGGCGAGAACGTCGACACCGTGAACTACCCGTACTTCGAGGTGCTCGACGGCGTTCCCGAGGACCTCCACGACGCCCTTCCCGATGACCAGCGAATCACCGTCCTCTGTGCGAAGGGCGGGTCCAGTGAACTCGTCGCCGACAACCTCGACGACGAGGGCTACGACGTCGACCACCTCGAACGCGGCATGCAGGGATGGGCGCGCGTCTACGAGACGGAGACGTTCGACACAGCCACGGACGCGACGGTCGTCCAGTACCGCCGCCCCTCCAGTGGCTGTCTCGCGTACCTCGTCGTCGACGACGGCGAAGCCGCCGTCGTCGACCCGCTGCGCGCGTTCACGGACACCTACCTCGAGGACGTCCGAGAACTGGACGCCGAACTCACGTACGCCATCGACACGCACATCCACGCCGACCACGTCTCCGGCGTCCGCGAACTCGCAGAGGAGACGGACGCCACCACGGTCCTGCCGGCGGACGCCGCCGACCGCGGCGTCGAGTACGACGTGTCCTACGAGACTGTCACCGACGGCGATACGCTCGCTGTCGGCGACACAGAAATCGAGGCCGTCGCCACGCCCGGCCACACCACCGGCATGACCGCCTACCGGGTCGGGGACGTCCTGTTCACGGGCGACGGCCTGTTCACCGAGAGCGTCGCTCGTCCCGACCTCGAGGACCCTGACGCCGCCGAGGACGCCGCGCGAACCCTCTACGAGAGCCTACAGGACCGTGTCCTGGCACTGCCCGAGGACACCGTCGTCGCGCCGGCGCACTTCAGCGACGCCGCGACGCCGAACGACGACGGGACGTACACCGCTCCCCTCGGCGACCTGGTCGACCGGATGGACGCCCTCTCGATGGACGAAACAGCGTTCGTCGAGTTCATCGTCTCCGACGTGCCGCCTCGACCGGCCAACCACGAGGACATCATCGCGACCAACCTCGGGCGGCAGTCGCCCGGCGACGAGGAGGCGTTCGAACTCGAACTCGGCCCGAACAACTGCGCCGCAAGCGACGAGGCGCTGACCAACTGACGATGGACCCACTCGTATTGCAACTCGCAGCCAGCGACCCCTTCCCGCGGGGAGTACTGCCGTACCTCGTCGGCGGCCTGTTCGTCGGCCTGGGCGCGGCCGTCATCTACCTCGCGACCGGGATCATCGCGGGCGCGAGCACGTTCCTCGAATCGACGCTGTCGTACGTCTCGGATGTCGACCGGTTCAACCGCTTCAAGTACGTCCAGTCTCGGGGCTGGCGGGTCGTGTTCACGCTCGGCATCGTCAGCGGCGCGGCCGTTTGGGGGTTCGCCCTGGCGCCCGACCCGACCGCCTGGACGACCGACGTGCAGTGGTGGCGGTTGCTCGCGGGCGGCGTGCTCGTGGGCGTCGGCACGCGCGTCGGCAAGGGATGTACGTCCGGCCACGGCGTCTGCGGCGTCGGGTCGCTCTCGAACACCTCGCTCGTGAACGTCGCGACCTTCCTGGTCACCGCGATCGGGACCGCCCAACTCGTGCAGGCCCTCGGGGTGATGCCATGAGTAGCGAATCTCCGACGAACGCAGGCGACGAGCGCGGAGGCGAGAGCGGTGGCGGGCGCAGTCCGCTGTTCCTCCCGGTCATCTACGTCGGCGGACTGGTCTTCGGCCTCGGACTCGCCATCAGCGGGATGGCGCGGCCGGAGGTCGTCCTCGACTTCCTCCAGTTCGAAGACTTCGGTCTCCTGTTCGTGATGGGCGGGGCCGCCGTCGTCACCGGCATCACCTTCACCGTCGCGACGCGGTACCTCGACCGCGCGCCGCTCACGGCGCGCGAGTACACGCGCCGACTGAAGTCCTTCGACCGGAACGTACTCGTGGGCGGCGCCATCTTCGGCGTCGGCTGGGGACTATCGGGCATCTGTCCGGGCGCCGCGTACGCGAGTCTCGGGGTCGGAAACTACCCGATTCTGTGGGCGGTCGCCGGCATGTTCCTCGGCGCCTACGCACAGGGTTTCGTCCGGTCGCTCGGTACCGACGACGAGCCATCCAGCTAACTGACAATGACACAGGACGCGCATTCGACCCGACGGCCGCAGTATTGCCCGATAGTGGAAATGGTGCTCAACACAGCGGAGGGGACGTAGCATGTTCGGAATCGAATCACTCGGTGATACGGCACAGGCGCTCGCGACCGTTGGTCTGGTCTTCGCGGAAGCGCTCGTGCTGTACGTGGGGTATGGCGCACTCAGTAGCACGCTCGGTTCGACCGTGGTCGGAGCGGTCGGGGGTGACTGACGATGGCGATATTCGGTACGAGTCTCGCCATGGTCGCGGTGTTCGTAGGGTTCGGCCTGCTCATCGGGACCCTGTTCGGGTTCTTCGGCATGGGGGGTTCGTTCCTCGTGACGCCCGCACTGCTCGTGATGGGGTACCCGTCGACGGTCGCTGTCGGGAGTGGTCTGGCGTTCGTCTTCGGGACGAGCGTCATCGGGGCGCTCCGGCACCGGGACCACGGCCAGGTCGACTACAAGCTCGCGACCATCATGACCGTCGCGATGACCCTCGGCATCGAGGGCGGGAAGAGCGTCGTGTTCTTTCTGGAAGCGACCGGCATGGCCGACCTCATCATCAACGTCGCGTACGTCGGACTGCTCGCCGGCGTCGGCCTACTCACGTTGCGTGACGCGTGGAGCGACGACGACGGTACCGACACCGACAGCGACCTCGCCGACCGCGTCCAGTCCATCCACATCCCGCCGATGGTGACACTCCGCGGCGGCGTCCGCGTCTCCGGGACGATCATATTCGCCGTCGGCCTCGTCATCGGTATCCTGTCGGGCTTCCTCGGCGTCGGCGGCGGCTTCCTCCTGATGCCCGCGATGATGTATGGGCTCGGAGTGCCCGCCGCCATCGCCGTCGGAACGGACATCCTCCAGATCACCATTTCGGGGGCGTTCGGCGCCTTCACGTACGCCCAGTCCGGGTCCGTCGCGCTGCCCGTCGTCGGATTCCTGTTGCTCGGGAGTGCGCTCGGTGCCCGCGTCGGCGCGGGCGCGACGAATCTCGTCGACGAGGACGAGATCAAGGGTTACTTCGCCGCGATGCTGCTCGCCGGCAGTGTCGCGGTCGCGTCGAACAAGCTCGGAACCGTCTACGGAATCGAACTCCTCAACACCCTGAGCACCGTACTGATTTTCGGTTCGGCGCTGCTCGTCAGCGGCGCCGTCGTGCTCGCGGCCGTCTGCCGCCTGCGTGACGACCAGACAGGGACGTGGTGTCAGCTCACCACGTCGTAGGCAGAATCAGCGCCGGCCGCCGATCGAAACGCCGGAGAGACCACTCGTCTTCTCACTGAATCAGTCCGCGGAGAAACGAGGCGACGCGATACAGGCGTGTGTTCCGTTCGTACTGCTGCCAGCCCGCGTACCCGCCGGTGAGAGTCGCCACAGAGTACCCCTGTTCGTCGAGGTGGTCGGTGGCTTTTCGCGCGACGACGCCGGCCTTGCACACCGTGACGACTGCCGCGTCGTCGGGGACGGCGTCGAGGTGAGCGTCGAGGGCGTCCGTCTCGCCACGTCGCAACTCGTGGTACACAGGCGCGTTGTGGCTGTCCGGGATGTGGGCCTGCCGGTAGGCCTCTCTGGGACGGACGTCGAGGACGAAGACGTCGTCGTCGGTCCGACGGTCGTCGAGCCGCGCCGGGCCGACGCTACGCATCGTTGACGGCGGCGATGAGGAGCGTCTCGGGGCGGGTAGCTGTGAACTCGATGCGGAAGCCGGCGTCGCGGAGGGCGGCGGTCACCTCGCTGGCGGTGAACCGCTCCGCGAGCGGCGGACCGTCCTCGCCGGTGCCGTCTGCCGACCAGTCGGCGACGACGAGGCGGCCGCCGGGTGCGAGCACGCGCTCGAGTTCTGAGAGCGCCTGGTCGCTCGCGAACTCGTGGTAGGTCATCGTGGAGATGGCGCGGTCGAGGTGGTCGGCCGCGAACGGCAAGTCCTCGACGCCAGCGGTCACGAGTTCGGTGTTCTCGGGGACGCCTTTGTCCCGGTAGTACTCGTGCATCGCCTCCTGGACGTCCACGGCGTAGACGCGGGCAGCGTGCGGGGCGATGGTGTCCGTGTAGAAGCCGGTGCCGCTGCCCAGGTCGGCGACAGTGTGGTCGTCGGTGAGGTCGAGCGCCCAGTGGAGTTCCTCCCGCGAGACGTACCGGTAGCGTTCGGCGGCGTCCTCCAGTTTTGCGGCCTTCGACGCGTCGAACGTGTGGTGACCCATGTACCACAGTTGTGGGCGTGTCGTGAAATAGATGGTGTTGTGGATACTACTTCCTGCGGGTCGGTATAGAGCTGCTCGGCTTCTGAATACCACGAATGGAAACACCGTACTGCTGGTTCGTTTGTGTCGGTGACTGCTTGTGCCAACAGATTTATGCCGAAGTGACTGCATAGTATTGGGTGTAATGAGCAATACAACGACCGAGCCGTCCGAGGTCGCACGCCGAGTCGCCGACGATGACGAGGACCCGTTTATCCTCGACGTGCGCAACGAGGACGCTTACGAGGAGTGGCAGATTCCTGGGAGCACGAACATTCCCGTGTACGACGAACTCCTGGAGTACGACTACTCCGGTCTCGAGGCCCACCTCGACGAACTCCCCGAGGACCGAAAGATCGCGGTGGTCTGCGTCGGTGGCGTCACGTCCGCGCGCGCCGCAGAGTTCCTCCGCGAGCAGGGCTACGACGCGGAATCCATCGACAACGGGATGAACGGCTGGGGGCGCGTCCACCGCCAGTACGACGTGCCTGACGCCGACGGCGTCGTTCAGGTCGTGCGCCCGGGCACGGGCTGTGTCTCCTATCTCGCCCACGACGACGGCGAAGCGGTCGTCGTCGACCCCACGCAGTACGTCGACGTTTACCTGAACGCCGCCGACGAGCGCGACCTGGACATCGTCGGCGTCGCGGACACGCACGCCCACGCCGACCACGTCTCCGGCGCGCGCCGCCTCGCCGGCGAACTCGACGTCCCGTACTACCTCCACGGCGAGGACACCGGCGAACTCGAGGAAGTCAGCGAAATCGCCGACGGCGACACTATCCCGGTCGGTGACCGCGAACTCGAGGTCATCCACACGCCCGGCCACACGCCAGGCAGCGTCTCCTTCGCGTTCGAGGACGCGCTGCTCTCTGGGGACACGCTGTTCCTCCGGAGCGTCGGCCGCCCCGACCTCGAGGACAGCAGCGAGGACGCCGTCCGCGAGGCTGCGAGCCGACTGTTCGACAGCCTCGACGACCTCGTCGACCGCGACGACGACACCGTCGTTCTCCCCGGACACTTCAGCGACGAGACGGCACGCCCGCTCGCGACAGACCTCGGCGACCTGACAGCGGAGTCGACGAACGAACTCCTGAGCTACGTCGAGGACGGTGACGAATCGGCGTTCGTCGAAACCATCGTCGAAAGCCTGGCCGACGAACCCGCGAACTACAACGAGATCAAGCAGATCAACTGGGGCAAAGAACAGCCCGGCAGCGACGTCGAGGCGCTCGAACTCGGTCCCAACAACTGCGCCGCGAACTAACGCCGTTCCAGTTTCTTCGCACCTATGTCTTACTCACAGGGAATCAGGCGCAACTGGCGGCAGTTCGCACTCCAGTTGCTGACCGTGTTCGCAGTCGGGCTCACCATCGGCGCCGAGCGGAACGTCGTGCCGGTGCTCGGCCGGGACGTCCTCGGCGTCGAGTCCGTGCTCGTCATCGCCTCGTTCGTCGTGAGCTTCGGCTTCGTGAAGGCGCTACTCAACCTCTACGGTGGGAAGTGGTCGGAAACCTACGGTCGGAAGCCCATCCTCGTCGCCGGGTGGCTGGTCGCGTTGCCGATTCCAGTGATCCTCGTGCTCGCGCCGAACTGGTGGTGGATCGTCGCCGGAAACGTGCTCCTCGGCGTCAACCAGGGACTGGCGTGGAGCATGAGCGTGAACGCGAAAATCGACCTCGCGGGGAGCGACGCGCGAGGATTCGCAGTCGGACTGGACGAGGCGTTCGGCTACGGCGGCGTCGCCGTCGGCACCTGGGTCACGGGCGTCATCGCGGCGCAGTACGGTCTCCGTCCCGAACCGTTCTACTTCCTCGCGGCCGTCATCGTGCTCGCGCTCGTCGCCGCCGTGCTGTTCGTAGACGAGACGCTGCCGTACGCGCGAGCGGAGGCCGACGAGCAGGCCGATAGCGAGGACGCCGACTTGCCGTTCGCCGAAGTCCTGAAGCGCGCGACCTACGGCGACCGCACGCTGTTCGCGGCGGCCCAGGCTGGTAGCGTCGAGAAGTTCGTGGATGCGCTGGTCTGGATTGCGTACCCGCTGTACCTCACGGCCGCCGGCCTCTCGCTCGCACAGGTCGGCGTCGTCGTCGGCGTCTACGGCGGCGTCTGGGGTGTCCTGCAGTTGTACACGGGTCGCCTCGCCGACCAAGTCGGCCGGCGACCGCCGGTCGTCGCGGGGATGTTCGTCGCGGGCGCAGGCGTGCTCCTGACAGTGCTCGTCCAGGGCTACTGGCTGTGGATCGGCACGGCGGCCGTGACGGGCACCGGGATGGCGCTGCTCTACCCGAACCTCATCACGGTCGTCGGGGACGCCGCACATCCGTCGTGGCGGGCGACCGGTCTCGGCGTGTACCGGATGTGGCGCGACGCCGGCTACGGTTTCGGTGCAATCGTCATCGGCGTGACCGCCGACCTGGTGTCGACGACCGCCGCGTTCTACGTCGTGGCGGCGGCGATGTTCGCGTCGGGCCTCGTCACGCTCGCCTGGATGCGCGAGACCCACCCGGACCGCGAGGCGGCCCGCGGCGAACACGGCACCGTCGACGCGGTGGACGCCGACTAACCACTCGAGGCACAGCACCGCTTTCCGGTACCGGGACACCGTGTCGTGCTGGTTGGACTGGAATACTGGCGGGTCTTACTGGATTAGAATACTGGCAAGTATTATTGGGTAGGAATCCCAGCAGGCTCTGCACCAGGCGGAATACCGTGAGTTATATTACTCCCAACGATTATTACCGATTATCAGATGACGGCGAACCACGACACCATCCCCACGACGCACATCGGCAGTCTACCTCGACCGCCGGAACTGCTCGACCTCCTCGAGAAACAACAGGACGGAGTGGACGTAGACCAGGACGACTGGGACGCGACCGTCGCGGAGGCCACCCGGGACGTCGTCGAACGTCAGGCTGAGGCCGGCATCGACGTCGCGAACAACGGCGAGCAGTCCAGGGTCTCGTTCAACTGGTACGTCGCGGACCGCCTCAGCGGCATCGACGGCAAGCGCGAGCAGGAGCTCTGGGCCGACCTCCAGGAGTTCCCGGACTACGCCGAGGAGACGTTCAAAACGGACGTCATCGACCTCTCGATGCAACCAGTCATCACCGGTCCCGTCGAGTACACCGGCCACGACGAGGCTGAAGCCGAACTCGCGGAGTTCCGGGACGCCCTCTCCGCTGCCGACGCCGACTTCCAGGACACGTTCGTGACCTCGGCCTCTCCCAGCGTCGTCACCGCGACGCACGTCGACGAGCACTACGGCGACTACGAGGAGTTCCTGTTCGCGGTCGCGGACGCGATGGCCGAGGAGTACGAACTCGTCGCGGAGACCGGCGCGACCCTCCAGATCGACGCTCCGGAACTGCTCACTGTCGGCCACACGGCGGCGTACGCGGACGAACCCCTGGAGGCGGTCGAGGCGGCGACGCGCCTCCACGTCGAGGCGCTCAACGAGGCGCTGTCGAACGTCCCCGCAGATCAGGTCCGACTCCACACCTGCTGGGGGAGCTACGAGGGCCCTCACCACCTCGACACGGGCCTGGCCGAGTTGCTCCCGGAGGTCTACGAGGCCGACATCACCGGACTCAGCGTCGAGCAGGCCAACCCCCGCCACCAGCACGAGTACCGCGCGTTCGACGAGCACCCGGTTCCCGACGGCTGGACGCTGATTCCTGGCGTCGTGGACGTGAAGACGAACATCATCGACCACCCCGAGACCATCGCTGACCGCCTGGAGCGGGTTGCCGACGCAGTCGACGACGCGACGCCGCTGGTCGCCGCGCCCGACTGCGGGTTCGGTACGCAGGCCGGCCTCGGGATGGTGGACCCCGAGATCGCGTGGGCGAAACTCGAGGCGCTCGACGAGGGGGCCGAACTAGCGGCCGACCGCATCTACTGACGGTCGGTGCGTTGCCGACGGTCAGCAGTCGGCGTCCCTAGATGGGGTAGTCGCGGTGGTCGTGCTGGATCGAGATCCACTTCGTCTCCGTGACCTCGTGGAGGAACGCGTCGCTGTTGTACGTTCCCATGCCGGAGTCGCCGGTGCCGCTGAACGGGACGTGAGCTTCGTCGTTGATCGGTTGGTCGTTGATATGGACGTTCCCTGTCTCCATGCGGTCGGCGATGTCTTTCGCGACCTCGAGGTCGCCGGCGTGGACCGCGCCCGAGAGCCCGTACTCCGTGTCGTTGGCGATCTCGACGGCCTCGTCGACGTCCGAGAACGGAATGACGGGAGCGATGGGGCCGAAGTGCTCGTTGCACGCCGCGGACATGTCGTTGGTGACGTCCGAGAGCACGGTGGGTTCGACGAGCAGGGAGTCCTCGACGCCCTCCATCTGGACGGTCCCGCCGCCGGTTTCGAGGGTGGCGCCGGCGTCGACGGTCTCCTCGACGAACTCGAGCATCTGGTCGCGCTGGGACTCGTCGATGATCGGGGCGATCACGGTGTCCTCGTCGTGGGCGCTCCCGGTCTGCAGGGCCTCTGCGCGCTCGGTGAGTCGCTCGACGTACTCGTCGTAGACGTCCTCGTGGACGACGTGCCGGTTGATGGAGATACACACCTGGCCCTGGTGGACGAACGACCCGAAGGTCGCGGCGTCGATGGCCCGGTCGAGGTCGGCGTCGTCGGTCACCACGAACGCGTTGTTTCCGCCGAGTTCCATCGCGGGGATGGCGAGGTTCTCGCCCGCGAGTCCCGCGACGTGCTGGCCGACCGACGTCGACCCCGTGAACGAGACGACGTCGCTCTCGGGGTGGCCGGCGACGCGGTCACCGATGTCTGACCCCTTCCCGGTGACGACGTTGATGACGCCGTCCGGGAGGTCGGTCTCCTCGAACAGTTTCGCGAACAGCAGGCCACCCGTGATGGGGGAGTTCGTGGACGGCTTGAGGACGACGCTGTTCCCGGCGGCGATGGCCGGCGCGACCGCCCGCATCGAGAGGTTCAGCGGGAAGTTCCACGGCGAGATGACGGTGACGACGCCCTTCGGCTCGCGCTGGACGAGGTTCTCCTTGCCGGGGATGTTCGAGTCGGCGTGCTCGCCTTTCATCCGGCGCGGGAGCGTCGCCGCCTCGCTGGCGTGGTCGGAGGCGATCTGGATGGACGTCTCGCCCATCAGCGGCGACCCGCCGACCTCGTGGGCGAGCAGGTCGACGATCTCCTCGCTGTGCGCGTCGAGTGCCTGCAGGAACTGCTGGACGACGGCCTGTCGATGCGCGGGCGGCGTCTCCGCCCACTCCTCCTGTGCGTCCGCGGCCGCCTCGTAGGCGGCGTCGACGTCCGCGTTCGTCCCCGCTGGAACGTCAACGACGGTCTCGCGAGTCGAGGGGTCCTCGACGGCCAGGGTGTCTCCGCTCTCGCTGGCCGTCCACTCGCCGTCGATGTGGAGCGCGTTCCAGTCGGCGTCGATCGAGAAATCACTGGGCATTGCGGTTTACCAGATGGTACACGACCGGAAAAGGGAGAAGGTCCCAGAGAGCGCCACCGGTTCGTGCCCCCTCGATGCGACCGTTGCCTCCGTCTAAGCCGCCTGCCAACCCGGGCCGCTCTCCCCTTCCAACACGCTTTACCGTCCGGTAAACGAACGGCGGCGTATGGACCAGTCCGAGACCGGCGCGGAGGGGCCGCTGCCCGGTGAGGCCGTCCGCCACGGCACGGGCGTGAACTCGAACCGCGCGTTCCCGACGAACAACCACCCGAGCAACCTCGACCCGTTCGTGCTGTTCGAGCGGTTCTACATCGACCCCAACGAGGGGTTCCCGATGCACCCCCACCGCGGCTTCGAGATCGTCTCGTACATGGTCGAGGGCGGGATGGCCCACGAGGACTCCCTCGGCGTCACGAACACCGCAACCGAAGGCGACGCGATGCGCATCACGACCGGAAGCGGCATCCGGCATTCGGAGTTCCCCGCCGACGGACAGGGATGCAACGGTCTCCAGCTCTGGGTGAACCTCCCCCAGGCTGAGAAGGACGCCGACCCCGACTACGTCGACGCGACGGCCGCCGACCTCCCGACGGAACAGGTGGACGGCGCGACGGTGACGACGGTGGTCGGCGGCGGGTCACCACTCGAGTTGCACACGCCGATGGAGTACCTCGACGTCGAGGTGACCGGCTCGTGGACGTGGTCGGTGCCCGACGACTGGTCGGGGTTCCTCTACGGCGTCTCCGGCGACGGTACAGTCGACGGCGCGGCGTTCACCGAGGGCGACGTGCTGCCCGTCACCGACGCCAGAGGCGTCGAACTCGAGACCGAGGACTCACTCCGGGTGGTCGCCGTGTCGGGGCGTCCACACGGCGAACCCATCGAGCAGCGCGGTCCGTTCGTGTTCTGACCCGCACTCGACCCGGCACGACCCGCGTCCGACGACCACTCCGACCTTAGTTTACCAGTCGGTAAAATTTTACCACGGGCGGGAGTAGCCGACACTGGCAGTGAGGTGCTGCCGGAGTCGTGGACGGATTCGCGTCGCCGTTCTCACACTCAGGTATTCGACCGGCATCCGTCTACGCTCCTCGAACCGACGACCAGAGCGCGCTCGATCTGTTCTATCGCCTACCCGCCCGCAGGTCCTGGCTCGGTCGAACTCCTCAGCGGCTATCAGATCTCTGCGCAGGTTGGTAGGCAGAGGCCACACGGAGACAAGAACTATGCTCTGGTCGTTCGTACCTCACGTCATGGCGGATGGCCCCGACAAGCGAAATCCGCTCGCGCCCTACTTTCCGAGTGACACGCCTCGAGTCCCCACTCTTGGGCAGTCCAGAGGCGCGCTCGCCCTGTTACTCATCTTCGCTTTTAGCCTTCTTCTCTTCATCGTCTTCTGGGGGACCGCCCTCCTGTAGGAACGAAGGAGACTGTCAATTCGTCGGATACAGCGAATCGAGAACGAACTCGTCGATGGCCTCCCGGGCCTCCGCCGGGGCGTCCTCGTGACCGAGCGAGAGTCGTCGCTCGCGAGCCGCGTGAATCACGTCCGTGATTAGTTGCCCGAGCAACTCGGCGTCCACGTCCCGGAATTCGCCCTGCTCGATGCCGTCCTCGACGACGTCCACGATGCTCCCCCGCAGACGGTCGTAGTGCTCGTCGAACAGCTCCCGGTGTTCGTCGTCGTTCTGGGCGTACGCGTACAGTTCGTGGTACACCTTCATGCGGTCCCAGTGCGTGAACTCGTCGAACCCGGGGCCGAACAGACACTGGTCGATGCGGGCGTCGAGTTCCGCGCGCGGCCTGCCGGCCGCCTCGACCTCGACGCTCCCCTCGTACTGGTCGATGACGTACTCCAGGAACGAGGACAGCAGGTCGTACTTGCCGTCGAAGTGGTAGTGGATGAGCTGACGGGACAGCTCCATCTCCTCGCCGATGTCCCGCACCCGCAGGTCCGTGTACCCGTGCTCGCTCAGCGCGCGGAAGGTGGCCTCCATGATGGCCTGGCGAGTGTCCTTCGAGTCGGCCGTCCCCTCCGAGTCACTCATTAGTGGATTCTCGGGCCAGCGGACACATATCGTTTCTCCATCCGAGTATCGCCCACGGACCGCGATGACACCGCCGTCACCGCGGCGTGAGGTCCAGGGCGTCCGCGAGCAGTTCGTGAGAGCGCAGCGTGTCCTCGTGGTCGGCCAACTGGCTCTGGATCACGACCTCCTCGACGCCGGTCTGGTCGGTCATCTGGTCGAGTTGCTCGCGGACGGTTTCCGGACTCCCGGAGACCGCACGCGGCCACTCCCCCGGCTCGATGGGCATCGGCGTCGGGTCAGGGACGCCCCCGAGCACGTCGATGGCGTCCTCGACGGAGTGGAGGGGTAACTGGTCGACGCGTCCGCTCCGGAGCAACTCGTGGGAGGCTTCCGCCGTCGCGCGCAACCGCGCGGCCTCCTCGTCGGTGGGCGCGCACGTCACGTTCACGGCTATCGCGCCACGGGGCTCCTCGGGGCCGGCGCCGAACGACGACGGCTCGAAGTTCTCCCGGTACGTCTCGAAGGCCTCCACTGCCGGCCCGGGCCGGATGAACGCCGCGAAACAGTACCGGAGCCCGAGTTCGCCCGCGATGGCGGCGCTCGAGGGACTCGAACCGAGCACCCACACGTCCGGAATCGTCTCCGCGGCGCGCGCTAACTGGAGGTCGCTGAACGGATGGTCAGCCTCGAAGCCGTCGTAGAGGTGGGCGGCGACCTCGTGGATCTTCTCGGCGTGGTCGTCGGTGCCGCGGCGCTGCTGGCTGCGGTCCTGCTGTAACGCGAGGTCGCTCGCCGGACTCCCGGTCGCGCGTCCGACCCCGAGGTCGATGCGGCCCGGCGCGAGCGCGTCCAGCACGCTGAACGTCTCCGCGACCTTGTACGGGCTATAGTGGTTGAGCAGTACGGTCCCCGACCCGACGCGGATGTCCTCGGTCTTCGCGGCGACGTGGGAGATCAGCGCCTCCGGCGTCGTGCTCGCGACGGAGTCGGTGAAGTCGTGGTGTTCGGCCACCCAGAACCGCGAGTACCCGAGGTCCTCGGCGTGCTGGGCGCGCTCGACGGTGCGCTCGAACGCCTCGGTCGCACTGCCGTCAGCGGGCATCGGCGCGAGGTCGACGATGGATGCGTCCACGACCACGCGTAGGGCGACCTGCGGCAAAACGCGTCCGGATGCGGCAGGCCACTCGCTCGGACGCCGGAGTCAGCGCGTCGTCCGCGTTAACCCCCGGACGCGGCGTCCGACCGGCACGAGGACTGACGGCCTTCCAGCGACTGACGACCTTCCAGCGACTGACGGCCTTCCAGCGACTGACGACCTTCCAGGCGCCCGGGTCGACGTGGTAGTTGGTGGCGTCCGCCGGTGTCACAGGCGTTCGACTCGTCCGCCGGTGTCACCAGTCCCTGTGCTGCGTGCGCCGTCCTCGCTCCTCGAACCGCGTGCCACCGTCGGCACCGGCCGGACGCCGGCCGCGGGTCTGCGCGCCGCCGGACTGCGTGTCGCCGGTCTGCGCGCCACCAGACTGTGTGCCGGCACCACGTGTGCCACTCGACTGTGCGCTGCCCATCCGCGAATCGCCCATCGGCGTGTCGCCGGTCTGTCCACCACTCGGCCGGTTACCGCCAACTCCCGTCTCCCCGCCGGTCGCGGACACCTGCCCCTCGACGGCCGTCTGGAGGTGGGACTCCAGGAAGTAGAGGTACTTGTCCACCTCCCTGGAGAGTTCGGTGAACAGGTCGGCGGTGTCCTCGTCGCCGAACCCCGCCGTGTCGTCTATGTGCCGGCGGAGCGCGTTCGCGTGCTGGGCGACGTGGTCGGTCAGCCATTCGAGGTACTCGCCCTCGTCGACTGCGTTCGCCGGCGGCTCAGGGATGTGGCTCTCTCGGGCAGCCATCCGCGTCGTTCCCATCGCCTGGCCGCCGAGCGCGGTGGCGCGCTCGGCCAGCAGGTCGACGTGCTCGGAGAGCGTCTCCGCGAGTTCGTCGAACAGCAGGTGGAGCTGGTAGAAGTCCAGTCCCTTCACGTTCCAGTGCGCGAACTTGGCCTGGGACTGCAGGTCGGTGGTCGCCGCGAGCGCCCGGTTCAACGTCTGTATCACGGCCACCCGGCTCTCCTCGGGGAGGTCGACTGCGGTCCAGTAGAGATTCGTCTGCGTGCTCTGCCCGGCGTGCTGTTGGTGGTGTGTCATCGTGCTCCCTCGTCCACACGGACAGAACCAACGAGGAAAACGATAGTTCAGGAGTGGTTCCCATCTGGTTCCCCGGTCAGCCGTCGCCGACCAGGGGTGTTCTCGTCGACACTCCGGCTCGAGGAACCCAGACAGTCAGGGAGCCGTGCGTCGAGACGCTGTGTGTGACCGACGACGCGTACCGCCGTCTTACGGTTCGCCGCCGTACCCTTCCCAGAGGGACTCCCCCTCTGCCTCGTAGTGGTTGAGCAGCTCCTCGAGGAACTCCTCGTAGGCCTCGTCCTCCCTGACGTGTTGGTCCATCCGTTCCTTTAGCTCCTCGCTCACTTCGATGGTCACACCCATGCGGAGTCGTTCGACCGCGAACCGAATAAAGGTGCCCTCGCTGGGGGTTGAGAGGCTCGAACGCGGTGAGCCCGCGGAATTCGTACACACGACCCGGCCGCTTGCTCCACGGCGACCGTCCCGGCCGCTGCCGCTGCCGAGCGACGAGGGGTGGGTCAGAACGGGTTCGTGAGGTACTGCTTCGGAATCGCGTTCCGCGCCGTGACGAGGGGGTCGACGACCTGGCTGATCTCGAGGCCGCCGACGAGACTGGAGAGCAGATACGCGTCGGTGGGGTCGAGGTCGTGTTCCCGTTCGAGCAGGCGAACCAGGTCGCGGTTCGCCCGTTCGACGGCGTCCGCCATCGTTTCGGCGCTCGCGATGGTCTTCCAGCTATCGGCCGTCTCCACGAGCGGCCGCTGGAGGGTAACCTCGGGGTCGTCGATGACCCGGACGGTCACGTCGACGTCGGTCCCAATTTCGGCGCCCGTGCCGCACATCTCGCCGTCGGCCATCGCCGCCTTCGAATCACCCATCGCCAGCATAGCGCCGTCCTGGAAGACGGGGAAGTACGCGGTCGTCCCAGTGGTCACGTCGGTCGTGTCGAGATTACCGCCGTGGTCGTGTGGGACGAGCGTCGAGTAGGTGTCGTCCTCGGGGGCGACGCCGATGGTCCCGACGACTGGCTGGATGTCGATTTCGAGGTCACCGAACGTGATGGAGTCACCCTCGACGTCCGTTATTCGCGTGTGTGGGTGTTCGATATCGTCGTGGTCCTGCAGGAGGCCGAACCCGGGGGTGGTGACGACGCGACCGCGGTCCTCGTTGACGCGGACCTCCTCGATTTCGACCTCGAGCACGTCGCCCGGCGTCGCGCCCTCGACCGCGACGGGGCCGGACGCGGGGTTGACGTCGTCGGGGACCGACTCCAGAACCTGGTCTTCGGTCTGGATCTCGCCGTCCAGGCTGTCTATCGTCTCGAACGTAAGTGAGGCCCCGTCCTCGACGGTGTCGGCGGCCTCGAGGTCCGGCGAGAACTCGTGGATGCACGCGTCCTCGTGAGATATCGTCGTTCGTTCCATCGCGAACTACTCCCTCCCGTCACCGACGCGGTGGCAGGCCGCGGCGTGACCCGCGCCGACTGCCGTGGTCACTGGTGTCTCCTGCTCGCACGGCGACGGGAACGCGTCTCTGACTGCGCTCTCCGCGCCGGTCACGTCACCGGACGCGAGACACGTTGCGGCTTCGCGGACGGCGTCGCGTTTCGCTTCGGGGAGGGCGTCGAGGCTGGTGGGGAGCGCGGACTCGACGACGTAGTCGGCGATTGCGTCCTCGTCTGTGGCCTGTCCCCGGGATTCGAGTCGGCTGCGAACGGCGTCGGGGTCGATCTCGCCGTCGAGTACGCGACACCGGAACGTGAACGCGTCACGGAACGTCTCCTGGTCCGCGGTCCAGTCGTCGGGCGGGACGACGGCGGGACACCGCGTGTGGAACCGGCACCCAGACGGCGGGTCGGCGGGCGACGGCACCGTCCCCTCGAGGGTGGTGCGTTCGGTGCGCCGGTCGGGGTCGATGCGCGGCACCGCAGACAGCAGGCTCTTCGTGTACGGGTGATGGGGGTCGTCGAACAGTTCCTCGACGGGTGCGACCTCCACGATCTCGCCGAGGTACATCACGGCGACGCGGTCGGCGACCTGCCGGACCACGCTCATGTCGTGGCTGATGAACAGCATCGACAGCCCGAGGTCCGCCTGCAGGTCCCCGAACAGGTTCAGGAGTTGGGCCTGCACCGAGACGTCGAGTGCGCTCACGGGTTCGTCCGCCACCAGCAGGTCGGGTTCGAGCGTGAGCGCGCGAGCGACCGCGATGCGCTGTTGCTGGCCGCCCGAGAACTGGTGGGGGTAGCGGTCGACGTGGGCCGCCTTCAGGCCGACGCGCTCGAGGAGGTCCTTTGCGCGCTCCGCGCGCTCCTCGTCGCTGTCCCCGACCCCGTGGACCTCCATCGGCGTGGTGATGATGTCACGGACGGTCTGCCGGGGGTTCAGCGACGCGAGCGGGTCCTGGAACACCATCTGGAGGTCGCGGCGATACGGCCGCATCTCGTCGTCCGAGAGCCCCGTGATGTCCTCACCGCGGTACTCGATGGTGCCCGCGGTCGGCTTCTCGAGGTTCAGGACTGTACGTCCGAGCGTGGACTTCCCGCAGCCCGACTCGCCGACCACCGCGACCGTCTCGCCCTCGCGGACGGTCAGGTCGACGCCGTCGACGGCCTTCACGCTCGGCGGGGCGCCGAGCAGGTCGTCGAGGACGCCGCTCGAGCGGTCGTAGTGTTTCTTCAGGTCGCGCAACTCCACGAGTGGCGCGTCCGTCGCCGTCGCGTCTGTGGTCGACTCGTTCGGTGTGTCAGTGCTCACAGTTGGTCCCTCTCAGTCGGTTTCTCACAATCGATCCCTGCCAGTTGGTGCCTCACAGCTGGTCCTCCTCGGGGCCGCGGCGGAGACACGCCGCCTCGTGGCCGCCCCCGTCGCCGACCTCGCGGAAGTCGGGTTCGCGCTCGTAGCACTCCCGGTCGGCCTCCGGACACCGCGGCGCGAAGTGACACGCGTAGTCGACGTCCACGAGGTCCGGGACGTTCCCCGGAATCGGCTCGAGTTCGTCGGTCGGCGCCTCCAGTTTCGGCGTGCTCGCGATGAGCCCCTGCGTGTAGGGGTGCTGGGGGTTCGCGAACAGTTCGCGGGCGTCCGCGCGCTCCACAATCTCTCCCGCGTACATCACGTTCACGACGTCGCACGTCTCCGCGACGACCGCGAGGTCGTGCGTGATGAGCAGGATCGACGTGTCGAAGGCCTCCTTCAGGCCCGCGAGTTCGTCCAGGATCTGGGCCTGGATGGTGACGTCGAGGGCCGTCGTCGGTTCGTCTGCCACCAGCAGGTCCGGTTCGCAGGACAGCGCCATCGCTATCATCGCGCGCTGGCGCATCCCGCCGGAGAACTCGTGGGGGTACTCCTCGGCGCGGCGTTCGGGCTCCGGAATCTCGACGGCCTCCAGCATCTCGATGGCCCGCTGCCACGCGTCCGAGTTCTTCGCCGCACCCAGGAGCTTTCGCTTGAACTCCGCGCCGAGGCTCACGGACTCTCCGACGTCCTGGTGGAGCCGCACCGTTTCGGCGATCTGTTCGCCGACGCTGAGCGTCGGGTTCAGGGAGTTCATCGGGTCCTGAAACACCATCGCGAGGCTCCCGCCGCGGATGTGTTGCATCGCCGCCTCGTCGGCGCGGCGCAGGTCCACGTAGCCGCTCTCGACTTCCACGTCGTCCCCGACCGCTGCTGGGTGATTGCTCGCGACATCTCCGGCCGCGCCGGCACCGTCGGTCGCACGCGAATCGTCCCGAACGTCCGGCGCAACGTTGACGTCCTCCACGACGACGAACCCGCTCTCTACGGGGTCGTCGGGCGTGCGAACGGCGTCCGGGCATTCCCGTGCGAGCGTCTCGACGGCGTCCGCCGACCGGAACCGCACTTCGCCGCCGACGACCTCCCCGGGGTCGTCGACCAGGCCCATCGTGCTCTCCGCGAGCACGCTCTTCCCGGACCCGGACTCCCCGACGAGACCGGCGATCTCGCCGCGCCCGATGTCGAGGTCGACGCCGTCGACGGCTTCGACGACGCCGCGCGGCGTGTCGAACTGCGTTTCGAGCCCACGAGTCGACAGCAGGGGGTCACTCATCGCTCCTCCACCTCCCCTTCGCTCACGTCGAACACGTCTCTGAGGCCGTCACCGAACATGTTGAACGAGAGAACCGTGATCATGATCGCGAGACCGGGAATCACCGAGATCCACCACGCCCGACGGATGAACATCCTGCCGTCCGACAGCAGCAGTCCCCACGTCGGTGTCGTCGGCCGCACACCCAGGCCCAGGAAGGACAACCCAGCCTCGGCGAGGATGGCGAGCGGAATCATCAGCGTCGCCTGCACGATGAGCGGCGCCACCGCGTTCGGGAGTATCTCCCGCAGCATCATCCGCCGGTCGGTCATCCCGATGGCGCGCGCGGCCGTCACGTACTCCTCCTCGCGGATCGACAGCACCTCGCCGCGCACGAGGCGCGCGAAGTCGTCGATGTACGCGATGCCGATCGCGATGATGACGTTTTCCACCCCGAGTCCGCCCATCACGGCGATGATGCCGATGCCGAGGATGAGTTCGGGGAACGCCCACTGGAAGTCGACGTACCGCATGATGACCGAGTCCACCCACCCGCCGTAGAACCCGGCGAGCAGTCCGAGCGTGGTGCCGACGGTGAACGCGACGGCCACCGTCGCGAGCGCCACGCCGAGACTCACGCGCGCCCCGAACACGACGCGACTGAGGATGTCGTGCCCGTACGAGTCGGTGCCCAGCACGTGGAGCACGCGCTCGGTCTGGGGGTCTGCGTCGAAGTTGCCGACGGAGTGGCTCATCGGCTCTTTCATCAGCGAGTACGTCGCGCCCGGGTCGTAGGGCGCCACCAGCGGCGCGAACACGGCCGTCAACACGAACACCGCGACGACGACGGCGCCGACCAACGCCATCTTGTCCGCGAGGATGCCGTCGACGATCTTCCGCCACGTCGGCGTGTACTCCTCGACGAACTCGTCTTCCTGGTACTCCTGGGGAACCGGCGGCGTGTCGCTCTCTGTTTGCTCGTCACTCATTGGTCTCTCCCACGCGGATGCGCGGGTCGATGACGGTGTACGTCAGGTCGACGACGAGGTTCGTGAACACCATCACCGCCGCGACCAGGAAGATGGTGACCTGCACCACCGGGTAGTTCCGGTCGAGCATGGAGTTCACGAGGAGGCGACCCAGGCCCTTGATGCCGAACACGATCTCGACGGTGACGCTCCCGATGAGGATGAGCGCGAGCTGGATGCCCGCCACCGTCACGACGGGGATGAGCGCGTTCTGAAGCGCGTGCTTGTACAGGCGCACTCGGCTTCCGACGCCCTTCGCGCGCGCCGTCTTCATGTACGGCTCGTTCAACACCTCGAGGAGGCTCGACCGCATCATCCGCATCACCGCCGCGGCGTACGGTAATCCGACCGCTATCGCGGGGAGGATGATGCTCTTGAACCACGGCACCACTCCCTCCCTCAGGGGCGTGTACCCCACGATCGGGAGCCAGTCGAGGTGGACGCCGAACACGATCGCGAGCACGATGCCCGTGAAGAACGCCGGCATCGAGATGCCCAGGAACGCCGCCGTGGTGGCGGCGTGGTCCACGGGTTCGTGTTTCCTCGTCGCGCTCAGGATGCCCGTGGCGATGGCCACCGTGAGTCCGATGACGATGGCGACCACCGCGATGGAGAGCGTGCGCGGGTACGCCGCGCTGACGAGTTCTCCGACGGACTGCTGGCTCGTGATGGACGTCCCGAAGTCGCCCGTGAACAACCCCATCATCCAGTCGACGTACTGGACGTACAGCGGCTGAGCCAGGCCGAGTTTCTTGCGGAGCGCGGAGACCGCTTGCGGCGTAGCCTCCTGTCCGAGCATCGTTCGCACGGGACCGCCCGGGATGAGCCGGAGCCCGAAGAACACCGTCGTCGCCACCAGCCACATGATGAACACGGCGTGAGCGACGCGCTTTGCGATGTATCGCCGCATCTATTCGTCCAACCAGACCTGGTGGAAGTTCCGCAGGAAGGGGATGTGCGTGAACCCCTTCACGGAGTCGTTCTTTCCGGCGATGTCGTCCTGGTGCATTAGGTACGCGTGCGGGACCTCCTCGATGAGGCGGTCCTCGATGCGCTGGAGCGTCTCTGCGCGCTTCTCGCGGTCGAGTTCGCGGCGCTGCTCTTCGAGCCAGTTGTGAACGTCCTGGTCCTGGTAGTCCACCCAGTTCCACACGCCGTCCTTGCTCGGAAGCCGGTAGAAGTTGTACAGCGACTGGTCCGGGTCGGGGTCGCCGACGCTCCCGGAGATGGTGGCGTCGTAGTTGCCCTTCTGGTAGCGGTTCCAGTACGTCGAGGAGGTCACCTGCTCGATGGTCACGTCGAGCCCGGCGGCGTTGAGCTGCTGACGCAGCGCCTTCGCGCTCCGGAGACTGCTCGAGGTAGTGAGGATGCTGAAACTCGCGCTCGATGCGCCGGCTTCTTCGAGGAGGCGCTTGCCCTCTTTGCGGTCGTAGGCCTGCGTGTCCGGCTTGTCCTCGCGGTACACCCAGTTGGTCCCCTTGTTGATGGGGCCGCGCGCGACCGTCGCGTTCCCGAAGAACGCGGTGTCGATGTACGCCTGATTGTCGATGACCTTCGCGATTCCCTTCCGGACCTTCACGTCGCCGAACGGCTCGCGGCGCTGGTTCATCGCGAATCCGTACCAGTTGATACCGGGCGCGCGCAGCGCGTTCACGCCGCTCGCGGAGTCGACCTGACTGACGTTCTGGAGCGGCACGAGGTTCGCGAAGTCGATGTCGCCGGACTGGAGCGCGCTCACCAGCGTCGCCGCCTCCGGAATGGGTTTGATGTCGATGCCGTCGAGGTACGGGAGGCTCTTGCCGTTCTCGTCGGTGCCGAAGTAGTCGTCGAAGGCGTCGAGTTTCAGTTTGCTCCCGATGGAGTGGCTGGCGACCTCGAACGGTCCCGTTCCGACGGGCGTGATGCCGTACTGGTCGGCACCCATCTTCTCGATGGCTTCCTTGCAGACGATGGTGGCAGCCCGGCCGGGTCCGCGCGTGAGGTAGACGAGTGCGGGCGCCATCGCGTGCGTGAAGTTCAGCGTGACCGTGTAGTCGTCGGGCGTCTCGACGCCGCCGTCGTCGATAGGCTGGAGCGACGAGAGCTTGCTCGCGGCGGGCGTATCCTGCTTGATGGTGCGCCTGAGCGTGTACTCCACGTCCGCGGACGTGAACTCCGTGCCGTTGTGGAACTTCACGCCCTCGCGGAGGTCGAAGGTGATGGTCTTCCCGTTGTTCTTGACGGTCCAGTCCTTCGCGAGGTCGCCCCGGATCGTGAGGTCCTTCTCGAGGGTGACGAGCCCGCTGAACACGTTCGCGGCCACCTGAAAGTACTGGCCGACGCTGATGTACGGCGGGTCGAGGACGTCGATACTCCCGGTGTACCACCCTGCCTTGAGGCGGCCGCCGCGCTTCACGCTGCCGCCCTGGCTGGTGTCGTCGGTCGAGGGTTCGTCGCCACCGCCACCGAGGCAGCCGGCAATAGATCCGAGACCGGCCGAGCCGAGCAGGGAGATGGTGGCCCGTCGTCCGATGGTGGGGCCGCTGAGTTCTTCGTCAGTTAGGTTGTCAGTATCTACCATGAGCCAACTACACACAGGTATCGACGGGAACTGTTTGGTACTGATGCCGTGTATATCCGGATACCCGCAAGTCTGGTCGCGTCCCCGCTGCACTAACTGTAAACCTCTTCGGCTCATACCCGCCCTCGATGCGGGAAGTGACACTCCGGGTCAGGCACCACGGCGAACCGGAGAGCGACGTGAGCGCGTCCCACCCCGAAGTCACGCTCCGGAGCGTCTCCTCGCTGAGTGGGAGCGCCGCCGAACGCAAGCGAATCGTAGAAATCCGGGGGTCCACGGGCCGGGTCGAGGCATTCCTCGACGAGTTCGCGAGCGCGGACCCCGTGAACGACGTGGAGTGCTTTTCCCCCCTCGAGAACGACCGCGTGTTCTTCGGCGTCACGTACGACAGCTACCAGTGGGACAGCATCGCCCAGCGACTCGCGGACCACGGCGTCCACTACCGCGTCGGCACGACGATCCAGAACGGCTGGGAACACTGGACGTTGTACCTCGACGAGACAGACGACCTGGCGACCATCGTCGCCTCCCTCGAGGACGCCGGGAACGACACCGAACTCGTCCGGGACATCTCCCTAGACGAACTGACCACGGAGAAACACCTCGCCCGGTCGCGCATGCTCGACGACCTCACGAACCGCCAGCGGGAGGTCCTCGCCACCGCCACGAACGTCGGATACTACGACGAGGGGTCGGACGTGAACGTGGAGGACATTGCCGACGAGGTTGGACTTGCCCAGACGACGACGTGGGAACACCTCACGCGTGCAGAGGAGAAAGTGATGGCGGAGGTCGGCGACTACCTCGCCTCACGCGGCCGGTGAGCGGACGGTAGTCGCCTCCTGCGCCGAATTCGTTCTCGCGCGGAAAGTGGATGACAGACCGACGGCTGACGGCCGCGTTCCCGAGTACGGGCGTCATACAGTTCGGTCCGTCGCCGGATATAATCGGGTCAGGGTCCATGTTCGGGGAGTGTCCTGCTGGAGACGATGACAGCTACGCCGCTCTACGGTGATCACAGATGAGTGAGGGTGGTGACGTCGACCACGCCGCCCGCGCGAAGGACGCACTCGGGTTCTCTCGGTGGTGGCTCGTGCTCGCGGCCGCCGGCATGATGGCGGTCGTCGGCCCCTACCAGTACGTCTGGAGCAGTCTCCGCGACCCCGTCGCGCGCCAGCTCGGCATCCAGAGCGCCGCGCTCTCTACGGTGTTCACGCTGTTCGTCGTCGTGCAGGCGGGGAGTCAGTTCCCGGTCGGGTGGTGGCGGGACCGCCACGGTCCACGCTCTATCAGCGTCATCGCGGCGTTCCTCGCGGGCGGCGGCTACGTCGGCCTGTCGCTCGCGCAGTCGGTCTGGCAGATCTACCTGGCGTACTCGCTTGGCGCGCTCGGCGTCGGCATCGTCTACACGATCGCGGTCAACACCGCACTCAAGTGGTTCCCGGACCGCCGCGGTCTCACCGCCGGCGTCGGCACGATGGCGTTCGCCGGCGGGAGCGCCGCGCTCGTGCCGTACGTCCGCGCGAACACCGGACCTGGACTGCCCGACTCCGCGTACGTTGACGTCCTCCAGCACGTCGGCGCGCTCATCTTCGTGGTCGTCCTCGTCGGCGCACTCGTCCTCCGCGACCCCCCGCAGGACTGGCTACACGACGGGGACAGCGTGGACCACGTGGGCACCCAGTTCACGTGGAAGGAGATGCTTCGAACGTGGCCGTTCTGGCTGATGTACGCGATGTTCGTCGCGGTCTCCGGCGCCGGCCTGATGCTCACCGGGAAGGTCGTCTCGTACGCCGACCACGCCGGACTCGCCGCCGGCATCGCCACCGCGGCGGCCACGCTTCTCCCGCTCGCGGGCGGTATTGGCCGCCTCGTGCTCGGCGCCGCGAGCGACCACGTCGACCGCACGAACGCGATGGGCGGCACGTTCCTCGTGCTCGGCATCGCGCTGTTCGGGGTCGTCTACTTCGGCGTCCGTGGCGCGGGCGCGGCGTTCGTGGCCGCGGTCGTCGCCGCGACGTTCTTCTGGAGCCCCCAGTACACGCTGTTCCCGAGCGTCGTCGGCGACTACTACGGCGAGAAACACTCCAGTGCGAACTACGCGTTGCTGTACTCCGGAAAGATGTGGGGTGGCGTCTTCGGCGGCACCGTCACGGGCGCGCTGGTCGTCAGCCTCGGCTGGAACCAGACGTTCCTCGTCGGCGGCGCGCTCGCCGTCCTCTCCGGCGCCGCCGCGTTCCTCCTCGAGGAGCCGACGCCGCCGTCAGTCGAAAATCCGTGACTTCTTCTCCTCGGTGAACTCGCCGCTGGCCGCCTCCGCGGCCTCGTACACCCGCCGCAGTTCCTCGATGGGGGCGTCGTGTTCGTCCACGCGGAGGTCGTGGTAAACGGTCGTTTCCGGGGCCTTGACGGTGACCGCCGCCGACGTGTGCCCTCGTTTGTCTCCACCCGCGTCCCGGCCGGCGGCGAGCGCGTCCACGAGTCGGGGCACGAGGTCTGCGTCCGGAACGGGGTCGTTCGACGCGGCCGCCGCCGAACCGAGGAACTTGTCGACGGCGACCTCGAGCGTGTCGCCGTTCGCCAGCATGTTCCCCGCCGCGGTCACGCCCTCGTCCTCGCGGACGACGTGGCCACACCACGATTCGCAGCCGTCGCCGGTGAACGCGTACGCGTCCCCGCGGTCGTCGACGCCGTGGAGTTGCCGGAGTTCGGCGTTCTCGTCCCGGGAGAGCACGCCGTCGAGGGCGTCCGTGACCGCGAGGTCGTCGAGCAACTCGATTCCGCGCCGACCGAGGCGCACGTTCACGAAACTCTGCGTGCTGACCGCGCCGCGGTGGCTGACGTACGGCGCGAGCGCACCGACCGCCGGCGCGTCGGTGCTGACGGCGACGCCGAACGCCGGGCCGTCGGGTGTCTCCGCGCGAACGCACAGTGAGAACGTCATGGTCGAGGGTTCGGCGGCAACGGCAAAGAGCCCCGCGCGAACATATCCGGTGCTGGTTTTTCCATCGGTAGCTCCCTCCACCCGGATATGCAGGCACCGGACCTCGACCGGTTCTCGTCGCGCCGCTCTACCGTCTACGGGCAGCGCGGCGTCGTCGCGACCAGCCAACCACTCGCCGCGCAGGCCGGCATCTCCGTGCTCGAAGACGGCGGCAACGCCTTCGACGCCGCCGTCGCGACGGCTGCGGCGCTGAACGTCGTCGAACCCACGTCCACCGGGCTCGGCGGCGACGTGTTCGCGTGCTACCGGACCGCCGACGGCGACGTCGGCGCGATGCGGTCGTGTGGTCCCGCTCCCGCCGACGCCACCATCGAGAACGTCCGCGAGGCCGTCGCCGACGACCAGGACGTCGCCCCCGAGAACGCCGAGATGCCGGATACCGGCCCCCACACTGTCACCGTCCCAGGCACCGCGCGCGGCTGGGAGGCGACCGTCGAGCGACTCGGCACCCAGGACCTCGGCGAACTCCTCCAGCCCGCCATCCGGTACGCGACCGACGGCTACCCGGTGACGGAGGGAATCGCGTCGGCGTGGGACCACGGCGAGGAACTGTTCGAGGACGACAACGCCCGCGACGCCTACCTCTTCGACGGTGCGTCGCCCGACGTCGGCCAGGAAGTGACGCTCCCGAAGCTCGGGCGCACGCTCCAGCGGATCGCCGACGAGGGGGCGGACGTCGTCTACGAGGGTGATGTCGCCGACGCCATCGCCTCGGAGGTCCAGTCCCACGGTGGTTTCCTCACCACCGAGGACCTCGCCGACTTCGAACCGGAGTTCCTCGACCCCGTCTCCACGACGTACAACGGCGCCGAGGTGTACGAACTCCCGCCGAACAACCAGGGGCTGGTGGCCCTCGAGGCGCTCAACGTCGCCGCGGAACTCGGCGCCGGTGAACACCCGCTGGGCTCGCCCGACAGCACTCACTACTTTGCGGAGGCGATGAAACTCGCGTTCCACGACGGCCACCATTACATCACCGACCCCGAATTCGAGGACCACCCGCCGCTGGCCTCGAAGGAGTGGGCCGCCGAACGCGCCGGTGCAGTGGGTGACACCTGCAACGACGGCGTCTCGTTCGGCGTGCCGGGCGCGAACGCCGAGGACGCCGACACCGTCCTGCTCTGCGTGGCCGACGACGAGGGCAACGTCGTCTCCTTCATCAACTCCCGGTTCGCGGGCTTCGGCTCCGGGCTGGTCGCCGGCGACACCGGCATCGCGCTCCAGAACCGCGGGTCGTCGTTCTCGCTCGACCCGGACCACCCGAACTCTCTGGAACCTGGAAAGCGCCCGTTCCACACACTGATTCCCGCCGTCGCGAAACTCGGCGAGGACGACTGGGCGGCGTTCGGCGTGATGGGCGGCTACATGCAGCCACAGGGTCACGTTCAGGTGGTCTCGAATCTGGTCGACCACGACCTGCCGCTGCAGGCCGCCCTCGACCAGGCGCGGTGGCGCTACCGCGAGGACGGTTCGCTCGCGGTCGAATCCTCCTTCGACTCCCACACCGCCGCGAAACTCGCCAGACGGGACCACGATGTCGCGCTCCTCCCGAGTGACCTGTTCGGGGGCGCACAGATCGCCCGCAACCAGCAGGGAACCCTGTCGGCCGCCACCGAGCCCCGGAAGGACGGCAACGCGCAGGGGTACTGAGAAGCCGGTCGGTTTCACGCCCAAACACAGACACTGGTTCCCCCGGCTGCTCGCGACGACCCGAACGGTCAAGATTCCGCGCGCGAACGTCGAACTGTGCACGAAGCGTACATCGTCGACGCGGTTCGGACGCCGTTCGGGAAGAACGGCGGCTCGTTCCGCGACACCCACCCCCAGGACCTCGCCGCGGCGCCGCTCTCGGCGCTCGAAGCCCGAAACGACTTCACGGGGAGCGAGCACGCCGAGGACGTCGTCTACGGCTGCGTCGGCCCGGTCGGCGAGCAGGGGACGAACATCGGGCGCATTGCGCCGATGGTCGCCGGGTGGGGCGAGGGAGTCCCCGGCGTCCAACTCAACCGCATGTGCGGGTCCGGCCAGCAGGCAGTCAACTTCGCCGCGGGCCAGATACGCGGCGGGATGCACGACGTGCTCGTCGCTGGCGGCGTCGAGCACATGACTCGCGTTCCCCTGGGCGCGGACTCGGCCGCCGAGGGGAACACGTACGCCGACCCGGACGTCGTGACGGACACGTACTTCGAGGAGTTCGCGGAACTCACCACGCAGGGCGAGGGCGCCGAGCGAATCGCCGACGAGTGGGGGTTGTCACGGCGCGAACTCGACGAGATAGCGGTGGACTCCCAGTCTCGCTGGCAGGCGGCCGCCGAACGCGGCAAACACGACGACCACGTCGTCCCCGTGGAGACCACCCTCGACGGTGAGTCGGTCGTCGTCGACCAGGACGAACACCCGCGACCCGGCACGGACACGGAGACGCTCGGAGACCTGCCGCTCGTGTTCCGCGAGGCGGGCGAGGGCGTGGTGCACGCGGGCAACGCTTCGGGCATCGTCGACGGCGCGGCGGCGACGCTCGTCGCGTCCGGCGACGCCTGCGCGGAACACGGCTGGGAGCCGATGGCGCGCATCGTCGACTCCCACGTCGTCGGCGTCGACCCGACGACGATGCTCACCGGCCCGATTCCAGCGACCGAGGAACTGCTCGAGCAGAACGACCTCGACGTCTCCGACGTCGACCGCTTCGAGGTGAACGAGGCGTTCGCGTCCGTGGTTGCCGCGTGGCTCGCGGAAACCGGTGCGGACTGGGAGCGAACGAACGTCTGGGGCGGCGCCATCGCGCACGGTCATCCGCTCGGCGCGACGGGCGCGGCGCTCCTCGGGAAACTCCCCTACCAGTTGGCCGACTGCGGCGGCCGGTACGGTGTCTGTACGATGTGCATCGGCTTCGGGCAGGGCATCGCCACGCTCGTCGAGCGCGTCTGAACGCCGCACTCGTCCCGCGCCGCGGTGGCCCGACAGTCGCCCCGGCGCTCACGTCAGCGCTCGCGGGACCACTGTCGCCACAGTCCCGTCAGTCCGCTGGCTGTGCGCTCCGCGGTGCGGACGCGCCGGGGAGGCCGGACAGGTCGAGGTCGACCCGGCGGAGAAACTGGGCGTTGACGGCGACGATGACCGTCGACAGCGACATCAGGAGCGCGCCGACCGCGGGCGAGAGCAGGATGCCGATGGGGGCGAGCACGCCCGCGGCGAGCGGAATCGCGAAGACGTTGTACCCGGCCGCCCACACGATGTTCTCCTGCATCTTCCGGTAGCTCGCCTTGCTCAGTTTCACGAGTCGCACGACGTCCATCGGGTTGTTCTGGACGAGAATCACGTCGGCCGACTGGACGGCGACGTCGGTGCCGCTCCCGATGGCAATCCCAACGTCGGCCCGCGTCAGCGCCGGCGCGTCGTTGACGCCGTCGCCGACCATCGCGACGAGTTTCCCCTGGTCCTGGAGTTCCTGGACCTTCTCGTCCTTGTCCTCGGGCAGCACCTCGGCGAAGACCGTGTCGATGCCCAGTTCGTCGGCCACCGCGTCGGCAACGTCCTGGGAATCGCCGGTCAGCATCGCCACTTCGATGCCGAGTTCGTGGAGCGCGTCGACGACCCGGTAGCTCTCCTCGCGGATCACGTCCGCCATGGCGAAAGCGGCTATCAGTTGACCGTCGCGGACGAGGTACACGACCGTTCGTGCGTTCTCACCGGCCTCTTCGGCGAAGGTCTGGAGCGCAGACGGAACGTCACTGTCGAGGTGATTCAGGAGGTTCGGGCCACCGACGTATATCTCGTCATCGTCGACCATCGCCCGGACGCCCCGCCCCTTCATCGCCTCGAAGCCATCAGCATCGGGCGCGTCGATTCCCCGCTCGTGGGCGGCCTCGCGGATCGCCCGCGCTATAATGTGCTCGGAATCGCTCTCGACGGCGGCGGCCAGCGCCAGGGCCTCGTCTTCGTTGACCCCGTCGACGGTCGCCGTGCCGACCACGCCGTGTTCGCCTTCGGTGAGCGTCCCGGTCTTGTCGAAGATGATCGCGTCGAGATTCCGTGCCTCCTCCATGGCAATCCGGTCTCGAACGAGCATGCCGTTCCGGGCCGCGAGCGACGTGTTGATCGCGACGACGAGCGGGATAGCGAGCCCGAGTGCGTGGGGGCACGCTATAACCAGAACGGTCACGACGCGCTCGATCACCTCTGCATCGAACGAGACCGCGAGAGTCCACGCGATAGCGGTCACGGCTGCCGCCCCCACGGCGACGTAGAACAGCCAGCCTGCGGCGCGGTCGGCGAGGACCTGCGTCTTCGACTTGCTTTCTTGGGCCTCCTCGACCAGGCGCATAATACCCGCCAGCGTCGTCTCGTCGCCAGTGGCGCCGATTCGAACACGGAGACTCCCGTCGCCGTTGACAGTGCCACCGATGACCTCGTCGGTAGGCTCCTTCGAGACGGGTCTGGACTCGCCGGTGATCATCGACTCGTCCAGGTCGGAGTCACCTTCCTCGACAACGCCGTCGGCCGGGACGCTCGCGCCGGGCCGAACGAGGACGAGATCGCCCTCCGACAACTCGCCCACCGGCACTTCCTCGGTCTCGCCACCGTCGGTTATTCGCTCTGCCGTGTCGGGCATGAGCTTTGCCAGTTCGTCGAGCGCGCTCGACGCTCGGCGCACGGAGCGCATCTCGATCCAGTGGCCCAACAGCATGATGTCGATCAACGTCACCAATTCCCAGAAGAACGCCGACTGTGTGGGGAAGACGACGCTCGCCAGACTGTAGACGAACGCGACCGTGATCGCCATCGAGATGAGTGTCATCATCCCTGGCGAGCGATCCCGTAGTTCCGGCCGAGCCATCTGAAGGAATGGGACGCCACCGTAGGCGAAGACGATTACCGCGAAGACGGGGTTTATCCACTCGCTGCCCGGGAACGCCGGCACCGTGAATCCGAGCCACCCCTGAAGGGTTTCGCTGTACAGGAGAACCGGAATCGAGAGGAGCGTCGAGACGAAGAAGCGCCGGCGGAACATCTGCTCGTGGCCCTCGTGCATTCCGCCGTGACCGTCACCGTGTTCTCCGTTGCCGCCACCGTGTTCTCCGTGGCTACTGTCGTCGTGTCTGCCGTGGCCGCTGTGCCCGTCGTTGTCGCGATGCACCGGGTGCCGGTCGTGCCTACCGGCCTCGTGGTTGGTGTCCTCGGCCGCTGATTCGAGCATCGACTGCTCGACTCGGGGTTCTTCCTCTGTTTTCCTCTCCTCGCGCTCGTCCCCCTCGTCGGCGGTCCGGTCGTGACCATTCCTGGTCCCGTGGTCGTGGCCGTTGTCGGCGCTGCTGTGGTCGCCGTGGCCCACGCGGTGGTCGGTGCCGTTCTCGTCCTCAGTGGTGTCCTCGTCCTCGGCCATGTGTCTGATTCACACAGTCGTGTACAGTCTCCGGGGTGAAAGAGTATCCCCCTGCTTCCGGAGGATTGGCGGGAGACGCTCGGAAACCGCGTCACTCCCCGAACGGGCGATCCAGGGCCGACTCCACAGGTTCGTCACCGGACAACACCTCGAACGTGCGGCCGTGCGTGCTCTCCATCTCGAGTGCGGTGACGAGCACTCTCGCCACGTCCTCGCGGGGAATGTCGCCGTCGCGCGCGTCGAGGTGCTCGCCCACGTGCACTCGGCCCGTGCCGTCCTCGTTCGTGAGTTCTCCCGGTCGCACGATGGTGTACGTGAGGTCACTCTCGCGCAGTCGCTCGTCGGCGTCGGCCTTCGCACGCAGGTACTCCCGGAGCGGTTCCGGACCGTCTTCGGGCGCGTCGGCGCCCATGGAACTCAACATCACGAACCGCTCGACGCCCTCCTCTTCGGCGGCCTCGACGAGGCGGACGGCACCGTCGCGGTCGACGCCCCAGACGTCCTCGCCGCCCGACCCGGCGGCGAACACGACAGCCTCACTCCCTTCGATCGCGTGCGAGACGTCCGCCGTCAGGTCCGCGACGACCGGGTCGCCGCCCAGCGCCTCGATGTCCTCGGTCTGGTCCTCGTCGCGGACCATGCCCCGGGCGTCGTGGCCGCGCTCCGCGAGGAAGCGCGTGACGTGCTGTCCGACCTGTCCGTGAGACCCTGCTACGAGCACTCGCATGTACGTTCCTTCGCGGTTGACGTCGGAATACTTTGTGACGAGTTGCTGGTGCGGACAGAGCGCCGAGCCGAATCAGTCGTGGCGCCCTCATCCAGTCGCGTTACTCCTGCAAGCGCCGCCACGCATCTCGGGGTGGCGCCAGTTCGGTCACGACTGTGTCTCCGGATTGTCAGTGTCGCCGCCCTGTTCTCGGCCGCCCTGGGTCGCGTGGCCGTACTTCAGCAGGCCGACGAACACCGTTCCACCGACGATGTTCCCAACGGTCGAGAGCAGGAGGAACCGGCCGAAATCCAGGACGGAGACGCCCCGGCCGCCGAAGAGGCCGAACAGCACCTCGACGGTGCCGGCGATGGAGTGCGGGAGGTGCATGTAGCCGATGACGAGCGCCACCAGCCAGACCGAGACGAGCGCACTGATGGTGCTCCGAGACGCGCTCACGAGCCACGTCAGCAGCCCCATCAGCCACCCCGCTAACGTCGCGGCCAGCAGCGTCGCCCACCACGAGAACTCGAGGAGCGGGGTCGCGAGCGTGGTGAACGCGTCCGCGGTGACGACGTCGTACGCCGGTCCCAGGAGCACGGCGAGTGCGGCGAACGCGGTGGCACCGATCAGGTTCGAACTGTAGATCAACCCCCAGACGCGGAGCAGTTCGCTCCACGACGCACTTCCGTCGAGGACGGGGATGATGGCCAGCGTCGTGTGTTCGGTGAACAGGTCCGACTGGCCGACGACCACGAAGATAAAGCCCACGGCGTACGCGCTCGACGTGATGAGGTCGAGCAGGACGGGGGACAGGCCAGTCGTCGGCGTGGCGAGTATCGCCGCCATCAGCAGCGGGCCGAAGCCGATGTCGAGGCCCGCCGACAGGCCCGAGAGGAAGATGCCGGCTCGCGGCCTGTTGAGTTCCAGAACACCGCGCTCGAGTTCCTGGGCCAGAATCTCTCGGTAGGACTTCTCGGCCCGGTCCTCGTAGGGTTCGGTCGACTGTGTCTGGTCTTCGTCCGGGGGTGTTGATTCCGGGCTGTCGCGGCCCGACGTCGACTCACTGTCGTCGGCGCCCTCCCCGCCGTCAGTTGTCATAGGACGTATACGACGCCAAACACTGAAAACCACCGGCCGGTGTCGCCAGTCACGGTAGCGCGCAACCCTCGCGCCGGGTCGGTCACCGCCGAGGACTCGGAGTCACCGTAACACGTCGATACCGCGGAGTCACCGAAGCACGCCGATGCCGTAGGGTCACCGAAGCACGCCGATGCCGTAGGGTCACCGAAGCACGCCGACGACGCGACGGACGTCGAGCAGGCCCGAGGCGGTGCCGAGCACCGCCCACGCGCCGAAGCCGACGCCGACGACGGCGAACAGCGTGAGGACGCCGGAGACGAGGGGGAGCGAGACCAGGACGACGACGGCCATCCCGACAGAGACGAGGCAGGCGACGGCGAGGTCCGTGCACAGTCGGACCCCGTCGAGGCCGAGTTCGTCGTGGATGACGCGCACGTTCGCGACCGTGTACGTCGCGTACGTCACGATGGTGGCGACGGCGGCGCCGAGCACGCCTAGCACCGGGACGAGCGCGAGCGTCAACACGAAGTTCGACACCGCCATCACCGACTTCACGACGGCCCGCGAGCGCGCCCGTCCGAGGTAGTCGAGCGTGTCGCTGGTCATCTGGTTGACGGCGTCGAGGAGCACGTAGCCCGCGAACACCTGGACGACGGGGACCGCCGGGAGGTACGCGCTCCCGAAGACGTACCGGACCATCGGCTCGGCGACGAGCACGATGCCGGAGCACGCCGGTACGTACAACAGGAGCAGGTGCCGAAGACTCTCCTGGTAGATGCTGGCGGCGCGGTCGTCGCGGCGGCCGGCGGACTGCTCGCCGATGGCGGGGCTGATGGTGAACCCGAACGCCGTCGCGGGCATCGACACGAAGTCCGCGACCTGCTTGGCGAGCGCGTAGTAGCCGACCGCGGTGACGTTGAGAAGGACGCCGACGAGGATGGCGTCGACCTTCTTGTCGAGGACGTTCGCGCCCCGGGTCGCCGTCAGCGGAACGCTGTACTCGAGGAGGCGCCGCGTGAGGTCCGCGTCCACCTCGTCGGCCGCCTCGATGTTGGCGAGCACGCGCCGCCGGAGTATCACGAGTCCGACGACAGCGGCGACCGCGAACCCGGCGACGTAGCCGACGAACGCGCCGAGCGCGCCGTAGCCCGCGAGAACGAGACCGACCGCCGCGAGGAGCTGTACGACGGCGGTGGTGACGGTGACGACGGCCTTGTAGTCGACCCGGTTGAACCCCTGGAACAGCAGACCGGTCAGGTTCGAGAACGACCGGAACGCGACGTATCCGACGCCGACGAGCAGGAACGGGGCGACCGCGGGCGTGTTCAGCCAGTTCGCCAGCGCGTCGGCGCCGACCGCGAGCGCGCCCCCGACCACGGCCACGAGCGCGACCAGGTAGCGGAGCGTCTGCCCGACGACGTGGGGGATCTGTCCTGGGTCGCGTTCGGCGTACTCGGTGACGTAGCGGGCGGCGGACTTCGGGAGGCCGAGCGTTCCGAAGACGGCGAGGACGCCGACGATGGGGAGCGCGAACTGGAGCAACCCCCATTCGGCGGGCGTGAGCAGGTAGCGCGCGAGCAACACCATCAGGCCGGCCTTCGCGCCCATCGAGACGGCCTGTCCCGCGAGCTCCGCCCGCAGGCCGCGGCTGACGCGGTCCGAGAGACTCAACGTTGCCCTCCGCGAAGGTCGGTCATCGCTGGACTCCGCGTCCTGCGACCGCTATCACCTCTGTTCTCGCTATCGTGGCCGACGCGGTTTCGTTCCCGACGGACGCCCGGGACGTGTCGCCCCCGTCCGACGCGACGAGGTAGAGGCTGTACCCGGGGTTCGACTGCACGCGGTGTATCCCGGGTGTCGTCTCCATGGAGGCGAACTCCGCCGCGGAGAACCGGAGGCCGTCGTACAGGCGGACCTCGCGCACGTGGTCGGCGGCGGTCACGGGCATGTACCGCCGGCCGTCGTAGTACTCGGTGACGTTGTGCCCGAAGACGGCGTACGGCACGGACGCCTCGTAGCCGGGGAACGACTGGGCGGTCTCCGTGGTGGTGCCGTAGTAGGCGTCGACCATCCGTCGCGGGCCGCCGCGGACGCCCGCGAACTCGACCTCCGGGTCACGGAGTTCGAACGTCGTCGCGTAGCCGTCCATCGTTCGCTCGGTGACGTGGCCGGAGCCCTGGTACATGTACGGCGATGGGTGGACGGTGGCGGCGGCGAGCGGAACGAGCACGAGGAACAGCGCGAGCACGAGCGCCCCCGCCGTCCGACGGCTGAACCGCGCGCGCACTCGGCCCGCGGCCTTCGACAGCGTCACCGCCCCGAGCGCGGTGGCGATGACCATGATAAATCCGAGATACCGGAAGTACATGTCGCCGACGCTGGCGAAGAACGTGAGCAAGAACACGCCGAGGACGGGGACGAACCCCGCGGTGAGGTAGCCGACCATCGCGGTGCGACTCGGCGCGCCGTCGAGGCGGTCGGTGCTCGCGGCGAGCATCAACACCGCGGCGAGCGCGCAGTAGACGACCGAGACGGCGAACAGTTTGAGGAACAGTGCCTCGATGCTGGTGCCGATGACCGCGAGCGACCCCGCGCGCTGGGTCACCGTTTCGGCGGCCTCGCCGCCCGCGACGACCGAGTTCAGGGTGCCGAACAGCGCGCCGGCGACCCGCTCGTTGTTGAGCACCCAGAACCCGAACGCGGCGAGTCCGAACAGAGCCTGCCCGTACACCCGGCGTTGCGCGGCGACGGCGTGGTCGAGGCCGAGTCGGCGCCCGACGAACTGGACGGCCGCGACGACCCAGAGCACGACGACGAAGTTCAGCGCCTGCTGGGGGTGGACGACGAGGACGCCCAGAGTAGTCAGCGCGAGCAGTGCGCCGACCGGCGTCGGGGAGAACCCGTCGGACTGGTCGCTCGTGAGGTACCGGAACAGCACGTAGAAGCAGACCGCGGAGAACAAGATCGCCTGACTCGTCGGGTGGACCTTCGTGTGTACGCTGATGTTGTTGATGGGCAAGAAGAGCGCCGCCGACAGCGCGCCGAACAGCACGCCCCGCCCCGGGTCGTCGGCGAGCGCCCGCACGAGGAGCGCGACGAACAGCAGGAACAGCCCCGTGAACACCGGCAGCACCACGACGGTGATGCTGGTCCGGAGCGACAGGCCGGTGAGGCGGGCGACGAACACCGACAGCGAGTGGACGCCCGGGTAGAGGAACGTGGTGGGGTCGAGGCGGCCGTCCGCGAGCATCCGCGCCCACCCGAGGTGGCTCAGGGAGTCCCCGCCGCCGTAGAAGTAGTACCCCCGGATGAGAGGGAGGGAGGCGACGGAGAGCGCCGTGAGGCCGAGCAGGAACGCGGCGAGTCGGCGCAGGAACCCCCGGCCGGCGGTCGCGGCGACGGCCGCGGTGGCCGCCGCTACGCCCGCGAGCAGCCAGAACCCGAGGGGCGTCTGGGCGTAGATGGAGAGCTCGTACGCCGCCGCCGGGGAGCTTCGGGCGACGACCACGCCGGCGGCGAGCGCGAGGAAGCCGACGGTCAACAGCACTCGCAGGCCGCGCGTGTGCGCTGCTGTGGCGTCAGTCGAGGGCTCGTGTTGTGCGGTCCCCGCCCGCATCGGCGCGCGCTCAGCGGACACGCCGGTACACCTCCCGGATCCGCTCGGCCATCGTCTCGACGGAGCACTCGCTGGCCACGACGGTACGGCCGTTCGAGCGCTCGCCGCTGCGGAGGATGCGCGCGAGGGCTGCGGTCAACTCGGCGTCGTCGTCGCCGACGAACGCCGGCGTGACGCCCTCGAGGCGCTCGCGAACGTCGCCGACGTCGGTCGCGACCACGGGCGCGTCGGCGGCGAGGGCCTCCTTCACGGCGTTGGGCGACCCCTCTCGCTTCGAGGTGAGGAGCAGCGCGTCGGCGGCGTTGTAGTAGGCGTTCATGCCGGCGTGGGAGACGCCCGTGACGGTCTGGAGTTCCACGGGCGCGTCAACCATCTCGGCGGCACGGTCGGCGACGCGGCGAGCGCGCGGGTAGTCTTTCACGTCACGGTCGGTCCCGTACGGAAACAGGACGTGGCGTCGGTCGTCGGCCCACCCGACGTCGGCGCGCGCGTTGCCCTGCTCACGTGGGTAGAACTTCTCAGTGTCGATGCCGTGGGGGATGACGAAACACGACTGGTCGAGGTCGCGCGCCATCCGCTCGCTCATCACGATGGTGGCGTCCGCGAACCTCGCACAGACGCGACTCAGACCGCTTGCGGGGCCGTAGAGGTCACTCCCCCACAGCGAGAGCACGACCGGCAGGTTCCCCGCCGCCCGCGAGGCGGCGAACGCGGCCGGCGCGGTCAGCCCGTAGTTCGCGTGGACGACGTCGAACTCGCCGCTCGCCCGGGCCAGCGCCCGCCGGCCGAAGCGTACGTAGTCGACGGGCGACCGCCGGCCCGGGGTCGGCTGTGGCACCTCGACGCTTTCGCTCTCGACGCCCTGGACGAGCAGTTCGTCGCGCTGTTCGCGGAAGAACCGCGCGGACTCGCTGGTCACGAGGTTCAGGACGCGAGGTCGGTCGCTCCGCGCCGTCACGTCACTCCGCTCGTGACGAGTCTCTCCTCGCGGAGACGTCGTCGCGGCGCTTTGCGTGCCACCGCTTCCCGTCATCCGTGTCCCCGGTCGTCGTCTCTGGGGCGTCTGCCGCTGCCGCGCCCGGCAGACTGGTTCGCCGCGCTCATCGGTTCACCATCCGGTAGGCGGTCTTCAGCGCGCCCATCCCCGCGCCATCCGTCTCCACGGTCCAGTACGGCTGGAGGTCCGCGCCGAACTTCGCCTTGTACTGGCAGAGGCGCTCGGTGTTCGCGCCCATCAGGTCGTATCCGGTCGCGCCGTTCGGCGACTCGGTGACGAGGTCCGAGACGATGTGCCAGTGCAGGAGGCCGTTGACGCTCACGCCGTCGTGGACGGCACGGGTGCCGCCCTGCCAGAAGTAGGCGTGGTCGTTCGAGTACAGCGCGGTGATGCCGCCGAGGAACTCGCCGTCGTCGTCTCTGGCGACGTACACTCGCGCGCGGTCGTCGAGGGACTCTACGAGGTCCTCGACGTACGGCCACTCCGGGGAGAGCGTCCGGTCCTGTTCTTCGTAGCGCTCCCGGGTCGTCTCGTACACCTCGCGTGCGCCGTCGACGCCCTCGACTGTCACCGCGACGTCGAGGTCCTCGGCGTCCCTGATCTCGCGCCGCAGGCTCTTCGAGAACGACCGCTTGACCTCCTCGGTGTCCGCGTCCTCGAGGTCGAGGACGTACGTGAACCCGGGCGTGACCGAGAACTCGTCCCAGACGAACGGCCGCGGATCGGGGTAGTTCGCGCCGCAGATGGCGCGGAACGCGGTGCCCCGTCCGTCCGCACCGAGGTCCGAGAGCACCTCGCTCGTGAACTCCCGGTTGACCTTCTCCTGCTTCCGTCGCTTCGGGCTCGCGGGCATCGTCAGCGGCCCGAGTCGCGGCACGCCCATCCCCGGTGGCGGGGACGTGATGGTCGTGCCGACCGGCCGTTCGTTCACGAACGTCGGCCACAGCGCGACCGGTCGGTCGCCCTTGAAGCCGCCGTACAACCGCAGCTCCGCGTCAGTGTGTCTGTCCAGCGCACCCAGCGCGTCGGGGGTGTGGAACACCTCGAACCCGCTGCTCGGTAGCGCGTCGCTGTACTCCTCCCGTGACAGTTGTTCCACTCGCATGCGTTTTACTGTTGACTTACGAACGTGTCGTATCCCGCTTTGTTAGCGCGTCCCTACGGCGCCGCCTCGGCGCCGGCTATCGATTCTTCGTCGGTGATACGCTCTGCGTACTCGCCGGGCGGCCCGACCCACGCCCCCCGGTCGAGGGCTTCCTCGACCAGGTGGCGGTAGAGCCGAGCGTACCCGGGGAAGTCCCGCGAGAAGTACCGCGGGTGCCAGAGGAAACTCGCGACCGCGTCCTCGCGCTCGGCCTCCGCGAGCAGGTCGTCGACGGCGTCCGTGGCCGCCGCGTAGTCCTCGCCGGGGTCGGGGAGGGCACACTCCATCGCGGTCAGCGGGAACACCACGAAGTCGTCGTCGAACGGCCGGAACGGCTCGTAACCGTGCCGGAAGCCGTACTCCGTGCTCGACCCGAGACTGGTGTCGTACCGGAACCCCAGGTCGCGTTGCGCGCGCCACGTCTCGGGCGCGTCGAGGTTGAGGTAGTGCTGTCGCACGCCCGTCACCGAACGGCCGAGCGCGGCCTCGACCTCGCGTTTCTCGGCTGCGAGCAACCCGGGGTCGTCGTACGAGTCGTAGGAGCCGTGGAGTCCGACCTCCCAGCCGCCGTCGGCGAGCCTCGACAGCACCTCGACGATGGCCGGGTCGTCGACGTCGTACCGCCCGAGGTACCGCGGCCAGCTCGCGGGCCGGAGCCACTCCCGGAACGGGAGCTCCCGCAGGCTGCGCTCGGAGAGCACGTACCACGCCGAGCGCACGCCGAGGTCGCGTTCCAGGCCCATCACGGTCGGGAACTGCCAGTACGGGTTCCGCCCGGGTAGCAGGTCGAGGACGTGCCGCGGGTTCCGGTCGCGGAGCGCGTAGTACGGCGCCTGGAAGGTCTTGCGCACGCGGTCGACGTCGTGGCTCAGCAGCACCGCGAACTCGCTCATTCTGGTGTGCCTCCGTCCGTCGAGCGGACCGGACTGCGTTCCTCGACGCTCGCTGCCGTGTCGCCTTCCGAGAGAACCGCCGCGATGCGCTCGGCGGCGGTACCGTCCCCGAACAGGTCGGGCTTCTCGTCGGGCACGTCGTCGGTCCCGAGTTCGCGCACGATGGCGTCCGGGTCGGACCCGACGAGCGTGTTCCATCCCGCTTCGACGGTCTCGACCCACTCGGTCTCCTCGCGGAGCGTGACACACCGCGTGTCGAGGAAGAACGCCTCCTTCTGGACGCCGCCGGAGTCGGTGGCGACCCGGGATGCGCCCTCGAGGGCGCGCACGAAGTCGAAGTACCCCAGCGGGTCGACCAGGGTCAGCCCGCTCTCGACGTCGTCGTAGAAGCCGTACTCGCGCAGGCGCTCCTCGGTGCGCGGGTGGAGTGGCAACACGACTTCGACCGGCGCCTCGACGAGTCCCGTCATGACGTCCGCGAGCACGTCGGAGTCGTCCGTGTTCTGCGCGCGGTGGACGGTGGCGAGCGCGTACTCGCCATCGGTCAGGCCGAGGTCGTCGAGCACCGTCGAGCGGTCGCGGGCGACGTCGCGCGCCCACAGCATCACGTCGAGCATCACGTCCCCGACCTGGTGGACGTCGCCGGTGACGTTCTCTCTCGCGAGATTCTCGACTGCGCTGTCGGTCGGCGCGAACAGCACGTCAGAGACCTGCTCGGCGAGCACGCGGTTGACCTCCTCGGGTTCGGACTGTTCGAAACTCCGGAGGCCGGACTCGACGTTCGCCAGCGTCACGTCGCGCTTCGCGGCGACGACTGCGCCCGCGAGCGTCGAGTTCGTATCGCCGTAGACGAGCACGACATCCGGGTCCTCGTCCTCGACGACCGCCTCGAAGCGCTCCAGCATCCGACCGGTCTGTCGGCCGTGGGAGTCGCTCCCGACGTCCAGGTTGTACGCGGGCTCGTCGATGTCCAACTCCTCGAAGAACACGCCGGACATCATGTCGTCGTAGTGCTGGCCGGTGTGCACCAACAGTTCCTCGTGGCCGGCGGCCGCGAGCGCCCGCGAAACCGGCGCGGCCTTCACGAACTGCGGGCGCGCGCCGACGACCGACGCGACCTTCATGCCGTCACCTCACGGCGGTCCGGCGAGCGCGTCTCGCCGCCGTGCTCGTAGACGAGATCCAGCATCAGGTCGGTCACGTCGATCTTCTCCTCGAGGAGGCGCTCTCGGCGGCGCTCCCAGCGGATGGGCGTCTCCGGGTCAGACACGAGGTCGCGGACTGCCGAGAGCGCCTCGTCGGGGCCGGCGGCGTTGACCAGCAGCCCGTAGTAGTCCTCCAGTTCGACGAAGTTGCTCATGTCGCCGTCGCCGACGAAGGAGTTTGAACGCACCGCGGGCGTCCCGAGGACCGCGGCTTCGGTCGCCATCGTCTGGGAGTCCCCGACGTAGAGGTTCGCGAACGCCAGCAGGTCGTGTATCGCGGTCGGGTCGCAGGGCAACTGGTGGGCCGCGAACTCCTCCGGGAGGTCGCCCTCGGTCGTGATGTAGACGGTGCCGCGGTCGTCCAGATACTCCACGAGTTCGCGCTTGGCCTCGCGGTCGAGGCCGTGCTCGCCGATGTCGTGGTGGGCCTCCCAGGAGACGAATCGCAGCACGTAGTACTCGTCGTCGGGGTCGACGCCCTGGGCGCGGAGGCGCGCCGGATTCGGGTCGAAGCGCTCCGGGTGGAGGTACGCAAGTTCGTGGTAGCCGTCGTAGCGCACGTGGCGCTCGTCGAGGTCGCACTCGATGCGCGACGGCGTCGCCATCGCGGAGACGAACGGGGTCGTGACGCGCGCCACCTTGTGTGTCTGCTCGTAGTCGTCGTGGAAGACGACGGCGCTCGCACCGGTGAGCCACGCGGCGTGCGCAGCGGACGGGTTGAGGTGGCTGAGCACGACGTCGGGGTCGAACGCCCGAGCCACCCGGGCCGTCCGGAGTTCCCTGACGGTCCACTCCCGCACCAGCCCCAGCGTTCCGCCCTCCCGCGCCGAGATGGGCGTGTGGGGGATACCGTACAGGTCGAGCAGGTCGGTCGTGAGGTCCTTCTCGCGGGACGTGACGTGGACGTCGTGGCCGTCCGCGCAGAGTTCGACGATGGCGTTCCGGAAGAGGTGGACGTGGGCCGGATGCGTGACGTCGACGAGTACTCTCATCGGTGACTCACCGGGTTGGCGTCTCCGGCGGTCGCGTTTACTGCGTTCGCGTCTGGTGTCCGTGTCATGGTAGCATGTGGAATCCGTACTTTACGGCGTTCACCGCGGAGTCTCGCGCGCGCTCCGCGACGTACTCGCTGTAACTGTCCGCCCAGCGGTTCGGGTGCGTGCAGAGGTACACCCGCTCGACCTCGCTGTCCTCGAGCAGTCCGACGAGGTCCCACGTGGAGTCGGCCTGCACCGGCTTCGCGCCGCCGTCGGTCGCGGCTGTCCGGGGCGCAGTGGTCGGCGCGCTGTCGCGCCACGTCCGCCCGGCATCCGAGAAGGATGCCTCGTCGTCGCCGTCCGGCAGACGAGACGCCTCCCCGAGCAGACCGTAGTCCGCGGGCGTCCGTTCGCCCCGCCAGATGTCGCGGTTGTCGCGGCCCGTCAGCGGGTTGTCGTGCACACAGACGGTGTCGACGGCGCACAACCGCCGGAGCTGTGCGAGGTTGTCCTCGAAGTGCCGGTGGGCCGCCTTCTGGTCTCCGTCCGCGCGGTCCACGTCCTCGTGGTGGTAGCCGACCTCGTGGCCGGCGTTTGCGACCTGCTGGACGACGCCCGTGCGGAACGTCTTCTTGATCGTCCGGAAGTAGTACGTCGCCCGGATGCCCCGCGAGGCCTCCATGCGAGCGGTAGCCAGGCTGTTTCCGGGTTTTCGGTCGACGTCGTGGCGGAGCACCACGAACCGCTCGGGCAGCGTCTCGCGGGTCAGGTACTCCCGCACGGTGAGGAGCTCGAAGCCCGCGTCGAGACAGGCGTCGAGCAGTTCGCCGTACGCGGCGAGCGTGAAATCACGCATCCTCGTCGCCTCCGTCGCCGCGCACGGCGCGTTCCTCGGCGTCGTCGTCCGCGGCGCTCACTCCCTCGTACCCGCGACCGAGCGTGTAGACGGTGTGGTCCGTGTCGGCGAGGTCGAGGGTGTCCCGGCCGTCCACGACCACCATCGGGTCGAACGCCGCCCAGTCGAGGTCGTCGAACTCGTCGTGGGGTGTGACGACGACCGCCGCGTCGATGTCCTCGGGAAGGTCTGCGAGCTCGGCGCGCTCGCAGTCGAAGGCGTCCCAGTCGGTGAGCACGGGGTCGACGCCGAGCACGCGCGCGCCGAGGTCGCTGAGCCCGGACACCACGCCCTTCGCGGGCGCCGCCCGGATCTCGTCGACCCCTGGGCGGTAGGTCAGGCCGAGCACCGCGACCGTCGCGTCCCCGATGGCGGTCCCGTCCTTCGAGAGCGCGTTGACGGTCTGGTCGACCGTGAACCGCGGCATCGAGTCGTTCACGTCCCGGGCGGTCTGGAGCAGCGGTGCGCTCGTCTCGAACTCTCGGATGAGGAAGTACGGGTAGTACGGGATGCAGTGACCGCCGACGCCCGGGCCGGGGTCGTGGATGTCACAGAACGGCTGGGTGTTCGCCACGCGGATTGCCTCCCGGACGTCCACGCCCGTCTCGTCGGCGAAGCGCGCGAGTTCGTTCGCCAGCGCGATGTTGACGTCCCGGTAGAGACCCTCGAACACCTTCACGGCCTCCGCCGTCGCGGCGTCCCCGACCGGAATCACGCGGTTGTCCGTAATCTGGTCGTAGACCACGCGAGCGACCCGGGTGCTCTCGTCGTCGACGCCGCCGACGACCTTCGGGTGGGTGCCCGTGATGTCCTCGAGGGCGCGCCCGGAGAGCGTGCGCTCCGGACAGAACGCGAGGCCGAACTCGCCCCGTTCCAGACCGCTCCCGGATTCGAGAGCGGGCAGCACGCGCTCGCGGCAGGTCCGCGGCGGCACCGTACACTCCACGACTACCGTGTCACCGGGGTCGAGTTCGCCCGCGATCTCGTCGACGACGGCGTCGAGGATGGAGAGGTCGGGGTCGCGGTCCTCGGTCACTGGCGTCGGCACGATGACGACGTGCCAGGACGCCTCGCTCGCCGCTTCCGCGGGCGAGTCCGTGGCGCGGAGCGCGCCGCGTTCCGAGAGGTCCCCAACGAGTTCCGGTAGCCCCGGTTCGCCAGTGACGTGGCAGTCGCCGTCGTTCACCGCCGCGACCACCTCGGGGTCGACGTCCGCGCCGACGACGTCCCCGCAGACGTCCGCGTACGCCGCGGCGAGCGGCAACCCCATCTTCCCGAGGCCGTACACCGCGACCGGCACGTCGCCCGCGCGGAACGCCGCGCCGAGCGCGTCGTCGCCCGCGGCCGTTCCGTACAGTCCCGAGCCGCGCGCTTCGCTCACTGCAGCGTCACCTCCTGTTCGTCGTTCGCGGCCGCCAACTCGTCGACCCGTTTCGCGATGTCGAGCACCCGGAGGCCGTCCGCGCCGGTAACCTCGGGCGTCGACCCGGTGCGCGCGGCGTGCAGGAACGACGACAGTTCGCGTTTCAGCGGTTCGCCCGTCTGCACCGTCGGGTGCTCGACGACGCTCTCCTGCCGGTAGCGCACGTCGCCGTCCGTCTCGACGTACTCCGGCAGCGAGTGGCGGTGGATCTCGACGTGCTGGCTCGTGTAGTCCACGTTCACGCGGCAGTCGTCGGCGGTCACCGACAGCTCGCGGACCTTCTGCTGGGTGACGCGACTCGCCGTCAGTGACGCCATCGTGCCGTCCGCGAACCCGAACGTCGCGGTGACGTGGCGGTTGTCCCGTGCGCCCACCGCGGAGACGGTCTCGACCTCGCTGTCGACGATCGACAGCAGCACGTCGATGTCGTGTATCATCAGGTCGAGCACCGCGCTGTCCTCGATGTCGCGGTCCGGCGGCGGGCCGACCCGCCGCGCGTCCACGGCGATGAGGTCGCGGTCGCCGACGACGTCCCGGAGCGTCTCCACGCCCGGGTTGAACCGCTCGACGTGGCCGACCTGGAGGGCCACCCCGGCGTCCTCGGCGCGCTCGATCAGCCGTTCGCCCTCGCTGCGTTCGGCGACGAACGGCTTCTCCACGAGCACGTTCACGCCCGCGTCGATGGCCTGTTCGGTCAACTCCGCGTGAAACGGCGTCGGCACCGCGACGACCACAGCGTCGACGCGCGCGAGCAGCGTCGCGACGTCGAGCGCGGGCACGCCGTACTTCTCCGCGACGTCCGCGGCGCGGTCCGCGTCGGCGTCCGCGACTCCGACGAGGTTCGCCTCCGGCAGTTCCCGGAGGACGCGAACGTGGTTCCGTCCCATGCTGCCGACGCCGACGACGCCCGCTCGGACTCGCTGGATGCTCATCGTTCCCCGTACTCCGTGACCGCGTTCGCCACTCGCTCCAGGTCGTCGCCGGACAGCCCCGGGTGGACGGGCAGCGACACCACCTCGTCGGCGAGTCTCTCAGCGACCGGCACGTCGGCGGCGACTTCGCTGTACGCGGGCTGCTGGTGGACGGGCGTCGGGTAGTAGACGGCGGTGTCCACGTCGGCCTCTTCGAGGTGTTCTCGCAGGCCGTCGCGGTCGTCCGAACGCACCGTGTACTGGTTGTAGACGTGCGAGGACCCCCGCGGCTCGTGAGGTGTCGTGACCGCCGACTCTCGCAGCAGGTCCGTGAGGAACGCCGCGTTCGCGCGGCGGTCCTCGACGAACCCGGGCAACTGTTCGAGTTGCGCGCGACCGATGGCGGCCGCCACGCTCGTCATCCGGAAGTTGTGCCCGACGTCTGCGTGGTCGTACGTCCCAGACCCCGTGCGTCCGTGGTCGATGAAACTCCGTGTGCGGGCCGCTATACCCTCGTCGTCGGTCGTGACCATGCCGCCCTCGCCGGTCGTCATGTTCTTCGTCGGGTAGAATGAGAAACACGCGGCGTCCGCGTGCGTGCCGACGCGCCGGCCGTCGTACTCGGCGCCGTGAGCCTGGCAGGCGTCCGCGAGCAGTGTGCAGTCGTACGTGTCCGCGACTTCGCGGAGCGCCCCCATGTTGGCAGGCAGGCCGAACAGGTGGACCGCGAGAATCGCGTCCACGGAGCCGTCCAGCCGGCGGATGAGGTCCTCGGTCGCGTACGGGTCGATGTTGTACGTCTCGGGGTCGACGTCCACGAACAGCGGCTCCGCGCCGACGTGCCGGACGGCGTTCGCGGTGGCGACGAACGTGAACGGCGTGGTGACGACGCGGTCGCCGGGACCCACGCCGGCCGCCCGCAGCATCGCGTGGAGCGCCGTGGTGCCGTTCGAGGTGGCGACGCCGTGGTCGGCGTCACAGTAGTCAGCGAACTCGTCCTCGAACGCGCGCACCTCGGGGCCGTCCGCGAGCTGGCCGCCGTCGAGCACGTCGATGACGCGTTCGCGTTCGTCTCCGTCGAGTCTCGGGTCTGCGATTGGTATCGTGCTCATCTGTTGGGGGCGTCGAGGGGGCCGGGGAGCGACTCGAACTCCGCGGGCGTCCCGACGGCGAGGGTCTCCGGTGGGACGTCTTCGGTGACGACCGCGCCGGCAGCGACGAACGACCGCTCTCCGACCGTGACGTCGGGGAGTAGCGTCGCGTTCGCGCCGACCGAGACGTCGTGTTCGAGCGTCGGGCCGACTAGTTCACACTCCTCGCGGAGTGGGTGCGGGTCGTTCGTGAGCGTCGCGTTGGGGCCGAGGAAGACGTCGCGCTCGATGGTCGTGTTCGTCGGGACGTACACGCCGGTCTGCATGCTCACGCGGTCGCCGACGCTCGTGTCGCCATCGACGACGGTCTGCGTGCCGACGACGACGTCGTCGCCGATGGTCGTGTCTTCGCGGACGAGCGCGTCGTGGCCGGTGACGAAATTGTCCCCGACGACGACGTTCGGATAGATGACCGTGCCCGAGCGTATCGTGGCGTTTCGGCCGATGACCGGCGGCTCGCCTCGACTCTGCCCGTCGGGGTCGCCGAGCGTCACGCCGGCCTGGATCACGCCGTCGGCGCCGACCGTAGCATCGGTCACGCCGGTACACCTCCTCGTTGCCAGTCGCGTCGTGTGCAACTCATGATGAATGGCCCGACACCGGTACTCGCGGCAGGCGGGCGTTACCCGAGCATGTCCACGTCCGAGCTTTGTTATGGGGAACCTGACCCCAGTAGGCGACTCGTTACGCCGCTGCCGCCGTCTGGCCGGCGAGAACGGCTGCTTCCAGGCCGTTAACACCGAGTTCGGCTGGTTCAGCCGTCCGCCTGGTCGCCGCAGGCAGTGACGAACGCCGGGAAATCACCCGGTTACTAAAGTGTGATAGGCCTGTCACCCTCCCCATGGGAACCGTCGTCATCAGCGTGGACGCCGAACTCGGCTGGGGCTTCCACGACCTCGCAAACCCACCAGCCCGCCGCGTCGCGGCCGCCCGGGGTGGCTGGCAGCGTCTCCTCTCGTTGTTCGACGCGCACGACGTGCCCGCGACGTGGGCCGTCGTCGGGCACCTCTTCGAGCGGCACTGCGACCGCACGCACGCCGACCACCCGCTCGGCCCCGACTGGTTCCGCCGGGAGCGCGGGTCGTGGCGCGACCGCCCCGACCTGCGGTTCGGGCGCGGACTCATCACGGACGTGCGGGACGCCGACGTCGGCCACGAGCTCGCCAGTCACACGTACAGTCACGTACAGTTCGGCGACGTGACGCGTGACGTCGCGCGGGCAGAGGTCGAGGCGAGCGTCGCGGCGGCACGCGAGTTCGGCGTGGACACTCATTCCTTCGTCTTCCCGCGGAACAACGTCGCCCACCAGGACGTGCTCGCTGACGCAGGCATCCGGTGTTACCGCGGCGCGAACCCGTCGCCCGCGTCGAGCGTCGAGAAACTCCGGAACGCGCTCGTAGACTCCCGGTCCCCCCCGCTCGTCCACCCGGAACGTGACGAACACGGCCTCGTCAACGTGCCGGCGTCGTTGTTCCTCTACGGGTTCGAGGACCGACCGCGGGACATCGTCACGCCAGTGCGTGGTGACCCAATTCTCCGTCAGGTAGAGGCGGGCCTCGACGCCGCCGCCAGCGACGAGGGCGTCCTCCACCTCTGGTTGCACCCGAACAATCTCGTCGACGCCTCGGCTGAACGTCGCATGAACCGCGTGCTGACGGCCGTGGCGGCGCACCGCGACGCGGGCGATGTGACCGTCGAGACGATGCAGGCGGTCGCCGAGCGGACGGCGTCCGCGTCCTCGGAGCGGGCGGCGGCCGGCAGGACGGCGCGACACGACTGCTGACAGACAGTCGAGGGTCACCGTTTCACACGGTCACGAACATTCGACGCGGTCACAGACGTTCGACGTGGCCACTTGCTGCTGATAGAATACCACAAGAACGTCGTCTAAGCCGGGATTAGTCCCGAACAACGAAGGGTTAGCGCTTGACCCATCGACAAAACGGGTGTATAACAACGACACTCTGGCGTGTAGCCGTTCACGGGTGTCCGCTCGTGGCGTCCGACGTTCGACGCGAGGCCCCGGGATAGAACGCGAGTCCGTGGTGCGGGGCACTGGCGCGGCCGAATCCGTTCGCGTCGCGGGACAGCACACAGGTGTGAGTCAACTCGACTGACGTTCTGGACCGCCGTCGCGGTCCGGGAACGTCACCGGAACCACCGCAGACACCCGAGGACGACGGCAGCGTAGCCGCGTCCGTCCGACGGTTTGCCGGCGCGGGGTCGGTCAAGTCACGCCGACAGCCTCCTCGAAGCCCGCGCCGGCCGCGCCGTCGCGCTTGGTCGGCACTCAATTTTTGGCGTTCCGTGCGCCGCCTACTGGGATGCGAGCAGTCGCACTGCCGTCGCGACGAACGGCCGCGGGTCGCGCCGCGACAGCACGTCGAAGTTGCGGTCGGTCGCGAGCGAGCGAGCGACGCGCGCCACTTCGCCCGGCAGCCACGGCGGCTCCTGGTGGGCGTGGTCGTCCGTGGCGACGCTGTAGAGGTAACTCAATTCGCCGGTGAGGACGTGGCTGCCGACGCCGACGCGGTAGGACTCGACGAGGTCCGGGGAGCGGCCGCGCGCGAGCTGGTAGTAGAGCCACGGGAAGTCGACGCCGGCGTGAACGGCGAGCGCGAGCGACCCCCAGAACCGGGGGTTCACCTCGAGCAGTTGCGGGGTGCCGTCGCGCTCGTCGCGCCGGAACTCCACCATCGCGGGGCCGTGCCAGTCGAGCTGTTCGAGCACGGCCAGTCCCGCCGAAGCGAGGTCTGCGTCCTCGGCTGATTCGCGGTAGACGCTCGCGCCGCCGCTGTAACTGTAACTGCGGACGCGGTGGTGTTGGAACGTCGCCACCGGCTCGCCGTGGTCGCACAGCGCGAAAAAACCCTGCTCGGGGCCGGCGGGGACGTAGGACTGCACGACCGGTACGTGGCCCATCGTCTCCACGAGGCGGTCGACGTCCGGCCGCTCGCCGTCGAAGAACTCCGGTTTCGCGCGGTAGTCGGCGCGGCCGTCCGCCACGAACACGCCGTGCCGTGGCTTCACGACCGTTCGCCCGCTCCAGTCGTTCCACTCGTCGAGCAGCGCGGTCTCCGGTCCAGCGACGCCTGCCTCGTCGGCGGCGGCGAAAAGACGCACGCGGTCACTCGCCGTCCGTAGCGTCTCCGGGTCCGCGACGGGGAGCGAGAGGTGGTCGTCGAGGGCGTCGCGGGCGTCCGCGAGCAGGTGGACGTCGATGTCCCGCAACGGCAGGAACGTCACCACGTCCTCGCGCGCCGCGACGTCGAGCACCGCGTCCCGGTACTCCCGGTACGCCGTCTGTGGATCCGGCACGGTGACGGTCTCCGTCGCGTGCTTCGATTCGAGTACGGGTTCGTCGCCGCGGTGCGAGAGCAGGACCGTGGGCACCCCGCGACGACCCAGCGACCGCACGCAGGCCAGGCTACCGCCGGCCTCGAGCGCTGGAATCAGCGCCGCCGGTATCTCGTCGCTGGCTCCTGTTCGCTCCCTCACGGTTCGACCGGTTCCGGCTCTTGGGCCGGTTCGGTCCGGTCGGCCTGGTCGGCGACCAGTGCGCGAACCGCCTTCGCGATGGTGCTGTAGGCGCGCTCGAACGCCGCCCGTCCCTCCCGGTCGGGGTCCGACACCTCGAAGGCGTGGGGTTGGCGCGTCGCGAGCGGTCGCAGGAAGAACGGGTCGCTCTCGGGGTGTGCCCGCGTCAGGTCGCGGTAGTTCCGCGCGTCCATCACGAACGCCACGTCGGCGGCCGCCAGGGCCGACTCGTCGAGTACCGTCGAGCGGTGTTTCGTGAGGTCGACGCCGTACTCCGCGGCGACGGAGACCCCCGGCGCGGGCGTCGGACGCCCGGTCCGCTGGATGAACCCCGTGGACGACGCGGTCAGCGGGACGCCGCGGCGCTCGGCCTCCCGCTCCGCGAACCGCGCGGCGAAGGGACTCCGGCAGATGTTCCCGAGGCAGACGAACAACACGTGGGGGTCCTCGGGGACCGCGTCGAGCGCCCGCTCGTGGTCGAGCGCTCGCGCGTCTGGCGTGCAGAGCAACCACGCGCGGACCGCCGCGAGGCGGAGGCGGCGTGCGCCCAGGGTCGCCAGTTCGTTGGCGCGCTCGGTCAGGTCCTCAGCGCGTATCGTGCTCACTCAGGTTCACCCGCCAGTTCCGGGGTTCGGTGAGGTCGACGCCCGCCGCCGACCACGGTTCGTCGCCGGCGACGTCGTATCCCACGAGTCGCGTGCGCGTCGTCGCGAGCGAGAGCGGCGGACGGTCGTCCCGCAGGAAGCCGTGGGTCGACAGCACGGACTCCGGAACGCTCCGCCCGGCGACGACGATCGTGTCGCTGTCGGCGTGGTCTGTGGTGACGCACGAGAACAGCGCGTTCAGGGCTCTCGTGCGCTCCCGTCCGCCGGAGAGTGGCATCACCTCCATCACGTTTGTCATCTGGCTGTCCACGGGTGCGCCGGTCCCCGTGACCAGGCCCGCCACCGGTCGGTCGCCGTCGCGGGCGACGTACGCGTGGTACTCCCAGTTCGGATTCTCGAAGCGCCACCCGTAGAACCGCTCGTCGCGGGACGCGTGGATGCTCGGCGGGACCGCTCGCTCGTACAGGGATTCCAGTAGGGCTGCGGGGATCGCGTCGTGGCGCTCGACGTCGAAGCCACTCGTGTCGCTCACCGCAGCGCGCGCGCCGAGAATCGCCTGCGCGCCGGACCGGAGGGCCGTGGCGAGTGGGCCGGGAACGTCCCTGTCGAGGAATCCAGTGGGGTTCTGCACGCGGTACGCCGTCGGCACCTTCGCGATGACCCGCCCGCCGGACTCCAGGTAGCCCGGGCGCGACAACGCGTTCGGGAAGTTGAAGCCGAAGGCCACCCCCTTGTCGGCGTAGTACTCGAGGGCGTGCTCGGTTGAGCGCTGGAACAGCCCGTTCCGGCGGTGGTCCTCATGGACCATCGTGTCGCCGAACCGGATCGCCGGCACCGTACGCCCGTTCACGCGCATCTCGAAGGGAACCTGGGGGCGCGCGGCGACGATGCCGTCGGTCTCGTGTTCGACGACGAACACGGGTATCTCGTCCGCGTAGGGGTTGTTCTCGTACTTCCACTCGAACCATTCGCGACTCCCGCCGCCGAACACGTCGTCGTAGAGTTCGAGGAACTCCTGGGTGTCGGCGCGTTCGAACGGGCGCGTCACGTAGCCGTCCTGGTGCTGTCGCGTACTCACCGCTGCTGCCATTGGAACCGCGTAGCCGTCTCGAGAGTATAGTTATGCGTTTGCTACGGCGGGCTCGTCCGGCGTCTCGTCACTGTTTTGGTATAATTCTGCTTTCGTGGTCTGGAGCACGCACAAAGCGCGCTACGGGGTGGTTCTGGTGGAGTCTGCGTATATAATTCACACTCATCCATGCATCTACTCTTCTGGAAATTTCCCTCACCTAGCTATGCTACTCCCACTATTTCTTGACCACCATTAGGACGAATTCATCTATTAGTTAAGTTTAAGTTCCTACATCATAGTTACCAATTCATGTCGGAAAAAATACGGAAACTCGACAGAATGGGCCGACGTCGATTCATCAAAACCCTCTCTGGAATCGGGGTCTCCGCTACAGCATTGAATTACCTCTCACAGGAATCACTTGCGGACACCGTCGGTGACATTTCTGACGAGGTACCCGAAGTAGCCCTCCTCGCGTACAACAATCCCGACGCCACATTCAAAGACGCTGATGAAACAGGACGTGCTCCCATCTACCGTACAATTCCCCGGCACCGGTGGCAGATTAACCACGCCGCGATGAACGCTGCCAAACGTGTTCAGCAAGCCGTCGAAAAACAACTTGGCGGCAAGCAGGACGATGTCGGCGTGGAAGTTCGAAGCGATGGAGACTCCGTTGCAAACCGGATTGTCATAGTATCTACAACCCTGGAGGGGTACACAGACTCTACAACTGATCTGGATGCAATTCACGACGCCACTCCACGGAAGGCACAGGGTGTCGTCGGATCCGGGCAACATGAATACAAGCAACAATTCCCCGTTGATGTCGAAGAAGTCCATGTCATCCCACAGCACTACTATGACTCGGACTACGACGGCAGTATTCCCGGAGGATGCGAACTCGGCATTCAGGTCGAATTGGCTAACTATTTCGGCACCTCAACCTGCGGTGCAGTACGCGAGGACAATCACGGAAAAGCCATGATAAGTGCTGGCCACTTCATTGATAGAGCACACCCATCTGATGTCAATGAAGTCAACCAACCGCAATACGGGGAGGTTGTTGGGACCCACGGTTGGGATTGGGAATCGGGATACTTTGATGCCGGCTTTGCGTACCATAACGAGGGAATCTCCCAAGGAACTCAACTCGCCAACGACTCTGGTGGGCGAAAACCGGAACAAATCGATGGTATCATTCCATATAACGCAATTAAAGGGTCCATTGGCGATGAATCCTACTCGCTCAACATTCAGGGATGTAGAACCGGCCACCACGATGTCTACCCAACAGGCATCCGAATGGGGCCGAATGAGAATGATTACCAGTTCAAGACCAGCATCGGTGATACCAAAGAAGGGGACTCCGGTGGCCCTCACTACAAGTACGACAACGGTTACATCTACATCGGTGGCGTCCACGCCGGCATCTCGAAGGAGGATAACGAACCCGTTGCGACGTCCGCAGAGTATGTCGAAAATCAGTTCAATCTGAAGATTCCGCACCTAGGAAGGGACAAACTCTAACAAGTTCGCAACATAATCTATCGTATTCCATCAATGTACCGTCGACAGGCTCTCACCAAACTTGGTTCTGTGTCCATGCTCACACTCGCCGGTTGCCTCAAGCAGCGTTCAACTGACTCCTCCTCACAAAAACAATCAATGCAGGTTTCAGGTGGCGAACTCCCCCCCGAGTCAGACCTGACAGTATCACTCTCCGTCACACAAGATATCGGCACGACCCAACCACCATCCCTCAAGGTGACCTTCGAGAGTGAACGTCCTATCCAGGCCAATTTCGGACCGTACCCCCCGTTGAGCAGCCCTATCGCCAAACAGAAACAGGGAACGAACGAGTTGCTGGTGATTCCGAGCGAGTTGACCGTCGACGGCTCGAAATATTATCTTCCGGCGGACGACGATGTCGAGTCGTTCGTGCCCAGTGATCGCGTCGACGGCTGCTGGACGGCGAACTCAGATATCGGCATGATTCGGCAGATTGGCTGGGGCCGGGAGATAACACCAGCAACGCCAACCTCGCGGGTGTTCCACGTTCTGAACCATCCCGAGAACAGCACGTGTTTCGCCCAAGGCGAGTACCACGTCACGGATTCCTTCGGCATCGGCGAGAACTCGTACACCTGGGGGTTCGATATCGTCGTTCAGTAATCCTCGTCTTTTCAGCCGTTTCCCGCTACAGAACGTCTATCTGCCGCCGCTGGCTGTCATAGACCCGTCGCCCGCCTCAGTCGTCGGCCGGCTGGGGTTCGGCGGTCGGTTCGACGGCCTCGCGGTAGACGTCGCAGTGCTCGCAGTGGTCGAAGCGGTCGCGGTCGTTGCAGACGTCCGCCATCATCGGTGAGACGAACGAGTCCTGGGCCGCGCAGTACGGCCGCTCGTGGTCGAACTCGTGCTCGTCGTCGCTCGATCGGTATTCGAGGAACGGGCAACCCATGGGTCAGGACAGGTCACCAGTCGACGTTGTTATGCGGGTGATACCGTCACCAATTGGCGCCATCTCGTCGTCGTTCGGCCATCACTCGAAAATAGAACGTCGCTCGGCGTTACAGCGGTACTGAGGTGGGCCTGCCCGGTCACTCGGGGATGCCGAGTATCTCGCGGGCTTCGTCGGGCGTCGCCAGGTCGCGCCCGAGTTCCTCGGCGATGCGCGCGGTCCGCCGCACGAGCTGGGCGTTGCTCTCGGCCTGCTGGCCGCGCTCGTAGTAGAGATTGTCCTCCATGCCGACGCGCACGTGCCCGCCGAGGATGATGGCGAGCGTCGTCAGCGGGAGCTGGTGCTGGCCGGTCGCGAGCAGGTTGAACTCCGCGCCCTCGGGGAGGTTTCGGACGAGATTCAGGACGTTCTCCGGGCTCGGCATCGAGAACGTGCCGCTCCCGAAGATGATGTTCACGTAGTACGGCTCCTCGAGTAGCCCCTTCTCGACGAGTTGGTGGGTCTCGTTCAGGTGGCCGTTGTTGAACACCTCGAGTTCCGGCTTGATGCCCTTCTCGCGCATCTCCTTCGCGAGCGCCTCGATGTTGTGACGGGTGTGCTGGGTGATGATGTGCTGGTCGCGGTTGAACGGCCCCATGTCGAGGCTCGCCATCTCCGGCTGTGGGTCCGTCCGGATGCCCTGTAATCGCTTCTCGAGGCTGCTCTGACCACCGGTCGTGTTCTGGATGACGATGTCCTCACACTCCGCGCGGATCGCGTCGTTCACCGCCTGCAGGCGACTCGCGTCGTTCTCGCCGTGTTCGTCGCGGCCGTGAACGTGGACGATGGCCGCGCCCGCTTTCTCGCACTCGCGGACCTGCTGGGCAATCTCCTCGGGTTGCTCGGGGAGATTCGGGTTGCTGTCCTTTCCGTGCACGCCGCCGGTCGTCGCCACCGTCAGAATGAGCGGTTTCCGCTCCAAGTAGTCCTGGTATGTCATGCTGATGTCGTGCCGACGCCGCAGTCGATTGCGCGTCGGCTCCTGAAGGCGGTACTCCGTTCGGGCGCTTTGTATTGCCGTGGCTACTCCCCATCGCTGGCGCGAAGAAAGCTCCTACTGCGAGCGAAGTAAGCCCGGATTACTCCGCGACATCGACGACGGCCGGCGACTGCGGTCTACAGTTTCGTGGCGAGATCACAGACCGCGTTGGGGTTGGCGACGATGAAGGCGTCCTCTTCGAGGAGGTCGCCATCCTCCGGGAGGAACACCCACTGGTCCTCCCCCATCTGTTCGGTCCTGATGAGATCCCACTCGAGTGGTTCGTAGCCGAGGTCGTCCTCCGGGTCGGGGTCCGACCGGACCTCGTCCCACTCGCCGGGTGCATCAAGCATCTCAGTTGCCCCCATCGGCGACGTCGTCGGACAGAACGACTCGAGACGCCTCGGAGTGGTCGTCTACTAGTAGCGCCCCGTTACCGGTGTCTGACCGGCTTCCGAACCTGATCTCGCTGGTCTCAGCACTGCCCATGCGCGAGTTGCTGGACGCGCCGTCACCCCTGTTCGTCGGCTGGGTGCTGGTAACGAGTTGTTTCTTCATAGTCCGTCGATACTGGGCTGCTGCCATAGAATGGTAGCATAGGGTTACGCAAAAAGGTCTTCTGCCGAAGTTATTGCCAGGCTGAGGTGACAACGACGTGGTTTTACGGCCAGTTCATTACCAACTCGACGCGGAATTCTGGTGACTACGGCCACCGTGGTACGTGACCATTACCGCGAGTGACCCCTGGGTCGACTGTCACAGCGGAACCGGTGGGTCGGGCGGCCACGCGCTAGGGTCGGCTTACCTCGGTCGCGGATGAGATAACGTGTGGTTACCGTCGAATCCCGCCTTCATCGTCAACTGGTAAGCATCGGGCTCTGAACTGACCGTTATCGACGGATGAACCCGTGAATTCGCTTATGGCATTTACGTATATCATACCAGACCATGGCATCAGACGAAAGCCAAAGTTATGATGATAAAGATATACTTACCAGCCGGCGCGGCTTCGCGAAACTGCTCGCGAGCGGCGTCGCTGGTGCCTCGCTGCTGTCCGCCGGCGCTGTCGACAGGGCGGCCGCAGCGACCACGGTCAACCTCGGCGACGAGGGACTGCAGAGCGGGGACGTAATCGACGATTACCTCGCCCAGCACCTCGAGAGCGGCGTGGAAGTTCGTGTCCCCGCTGGCACGTACGAGTGGCAGGGCAGCGGTCTCGACGGGAGCTACCAGAACGCCGCGCTCGTCGGCGAGGGCGACGTCTCTTTCGACTTCACTGGCGACTACTGGAACGTGAACGCCTTCGCGGTGGGTGGCGGCGACTTCACCATCCGGAACGTCACCGTCCGCGGGCCGATCAACTCGAACGACAATAAGAGCCGATTCCGCTTCGACGCCCGGGACCCGGACTCGACGGTCACGCTCGACAACTTCAACCTCCCCGACGGCGAGGAGGGGAAGGGTCGCGCCATCGGCATCTACGTCGGCCACGAGCACCAGGGCCACGTCCACCTCACCAACTGCCACGTCGAGGGCTTCCCGAACAACGGCCTCTACGCCGGCCCGTACGGCAAGCCGGACGGCGGCGGCGGGCAGGTCACCGTCGAGAAGTCCTTCTTCAAGAACAACAACATCGACGCCGTCCGCCTCGGCGGCACCGGGGACACCATTCGGGACTGTGTCATCGTCCAGGACGAGGTGCCCGCCTACTACAACGGCGCGAAGAGCGGGCGCGGCGTCCGCGTGCGCTACCCCGGCGAGAACGTCACCATCGAGAACGTCCACATCACGTCGAACGCCTCCTCGCCGTTCCTCGTGCCCTCGCGAGCGAACGGACCGAGCGGGAACGTGAAGAACCTCTACATCGAGAACAACACCGGCGGGACGGCGGCCTACGTCGAGAGCGGGTCGTTCACCGCTGACACCGTCCACGTCACCGGGAGCGGGAACCAGAACGTCACCGGCTTCGAGTCCGCCACGAACGTGGTCTCCGGGTCCAGCGCCGAATCCCCGGCCACGTCGCTGTCCGAACTCGACATCGACATCGGCAGTGGGGACATCACGGACGGCACGTCCACCGACTCCGGGGGTGAAAGTACTGGAACGACCGACTCCGATGACACGTCGGGAAACGGGAGTAGCGGGGGCGACACGTCCTCGCTCGAGCACACACTCACCGTCGAGGGATCCACGTCCGGCGAGAAGCACTACCACTTCGAGACGTCCGGGGAGGTCCAGGCCGGTTCGATGATCAACCCGGACGACACCGTCAACACGAGTTCCGTCGACGGCACGATGTTCTCCTCGGTCGACAGCTACCAGTTCTCCGGGAAGGTCACGGAGTTCACGAGCGACAACCTCGACGAACTGACGGTGTACGTCGACGGGAACAGGGTAGACCCTGCGTCGTTCAACAGTTACCCCAACGAGATCGTCTTCGAGGGATGGGGGCAGTCGGCTAAGGACTACGCCTTCGCCGTCTCGGGCGAGGTCGACGCCGGGGGCGACATCAACCCGGACGACAGCGTCTCCGAGAGCTCGGTCGACGGCGCCGTCTGGTGGAGCGTCGACCACTACTCGTTCTCCGGGGACCTCACGGAGCTGAACGTGCCCGCGCCGGACGACGTCACCGTCACCGTGAACGGAACGGAGATCGACCCCGCAGAGTTCGGGTCCGAGCCGCTCCCCAACCGCCTCGTCGTGGACGGCACGCGAGCAACCGGTGAGGCGACGTACTCCTTCGAGGTGAGCGACACCGTCGAGAAGAGCACCGACCTCGGCGACCTGGAGGCCAGCGACCAGATCTCCGGAACGACCGTCACGGGGACTGTGGGCGACGAACTCGACGCCTACCGGTTCGCTGGCGACCTCGAGTCCGTCGACGTCGACGGCGCCGCCCTCATCACCATCGAGCAGACCAACTGACTGGACCGACATCCGTCAACTCCTGAAGGAGAGAGTCCGCTCGCTACGCGTCGCCAGGTAAGACGCCCCAGCGGCGAGGCGTCATCGCGGGGGACGCCCAGCCGTCGGAGCATCACCGCTGGGGGAGATACCGGCGGACGTACGGCACCTGGAGGCCGATCTGGTCCTCAACGAACTCCAGGGCGATCCAGTCTTCCGACTGGAGACAGCCCGCCAGCGAGACCACTGCGACGGTCGCGGCGCCGGCAGCGACCAGGAACGGCACCAGCGTGACCGCCGTCAGCGTGATGAACTTCGAGAGCGCGTAAGCCGGGGGGAACAGCGTCAGCGGAAGCACCACGTACGCTCGGACGGACCACGACGAGAACGGCGAGATGTCGTAGCCGACGAGCAGGATACCCGAGACGACGGCGTTCATCACGAGAAACGAGGCGGCCGACGCCACTGCCGCGCCGACGAGTCCGTAGTGCGGGATGAGCAACAGGTTCGCGGCGACGTTGACCGTGAACGCGAGCGTGTTGCTCACGAGGAGGTACGTCGTCAGGCCGAGCGCGGACAGCGTCTCCCGGTTCCGGCCGAGTATCGCGTTCGCGAAGAAGCCGATGGAGAGGATGACCAGCGCGGGCGCGCCGCCGGTGTAGGCCGGGCCAAAGAACACGCGCAACACGTCCGCCGGAAACATCACGAACGTCAGGAACGCGGGGAACGTGACGACGTATATCCACTTCGTCGTGGTCTGGTAGATGCGGTCCATCTGCTCGCGCTCTGACCCCGCGTCGAGGCGGGACATCATCGGGAGGTAGAGGAACCCGAACGACGACAGCACCATCAGGATGCCGCCCGCGAGCGGACGCGCGGCGTTGAACATCGCGACCTCGTGGCTGCTGGTGAGCGCGCCGAGCATGATGGTGTCCGTCCGGGTGAGCAACTGGCCGAGGATGCTGGCGACCACGAGGGGCGCGGAAAAGCGGAGCAGTTCTCGCGCGTGCGTCTGGAACTGTCCGACGAGCGGGAGGAGGCGGTGCAGGAGGTAGTGTGCAACGACACAGGACGCGGCGGCGGCGACGAGGTACGCGTACCCGACCGCGACGAGGTCGTAGCCGACCGCCACGAGCGCCACGATGAGCGCGATCCGGCCGAGCGGGAACAGCAAATCCCGGGCGATGGTCCGGTAGACAGTGTGTTCCATGCCGCGGATGCCGCCGAGGCCGAGTCGCATCCCGACGAGGAACGGGAGCGCGAGGACGAACGTCTGGACGACGCGCGGGGAGTCCGGGCTCTCAAACAGGAGGGCAGCGATTTCGGCGGCGTTGGCGTACAAGAGCGCCGTCACGGCGATGGTTGCGACGCCGACCACGGCGACCGCGCTGACCCAGACGCCGCGCCGGTCGGCGGAGTCGTCGAACCGCGTGATGTAGCGTGCGATTCCCTGGCCGAACCCCAGCATCGCGAGGGTCGCGCCGAGGCGGACGATGGCGATGCCGATGCTCGCCTCGCCGAACGCCTCGGGCGTGAGCAGGCGACCGATGACGACCCGTTCGACGAGCGTCGACCCGGAGTAGACGAGGCCGCCGAGAAGGACCAGCGTCGCACTCGACAACAGCGCGGAGATGTTCTCGTCCGCGCCGGCGCTCATATGTAACCGAGGTCCGCCAGGGAGTCCGTCACTTCCTCGCGGGCGTCCTCGACCGCGCGGTCGGTGCCGAAGGGCACGTCACCGTAGTCCGCCCGCTCGGTGGGGACCGAGAGGGCGTCCCGCGGGGCCGTTCCGGTCATCCGCTGTGGGACGGGGTGACCCAGCAGCGCCATGACGGTGGGGGCGACATCGGTCAGCGAGAGGCGGTCCGGCGTCGCTGCGTGGTCGAACCCGGGGCCGTGGCCGATGAAGACGCCCGTCGGGTCGTGGTCGTGGACGTCAGCCGGCACGAATTCGCGCCCGTAGAGGTTCGTCGACAACACGTGGTCTGCGTTCCGGGGGTAGACGATCACGTCCGGCGCGTCCTCGACGTACGGGCCGTCGTAGACGGCTTCGCGCGGAAGGACGGACTCGAAGGCGGGTTCGCCGTCGGGCGTCTCCAGGTCGGTCAACAGAGATATCAGGTCGTCGCGGACCTGCTCGTACTCCGCCTGTGGAACGGTCCCCGAGGGCTCACGGCCCTCGAGGTTGATGCGGACGCCGAGGTGGGAGGAACTCCGGCAGTACGCCCGCGAGGCGCGCCAGTCGACCCCTTCGCCGGCGGACTGTCGGACTTCGTCGGGGATCACGTCGACGAGCAGGTCCTCGATGCCGACGGCCGCCGCTAGCGCGTACACCCGCCCTGGCGTGACACCGACGCGCGAGAGCGCACCCTCGACGGCGCTGACGCCGCCGGTGAGAAGCGACGACGAGTCGTCGCCCTCGTCCGTTCCCGCTCCCGTTCCCTCGCCCGCCCCCATCAGTCGGCGTTTCTCCGCGCCGATGGAGACGGTGCCCGTGTCGCTCGTGGCCTCCACGTAGCCCGCGCGGCGCAACACGTCGTTGAGCTGTATCTGGTACCCCTCCTTTCGCCCCATGCCGTGGTCGGAGCAGACCACGACGTTGACCGGGCCGTCGACCGCGTCGATGGTCGCCGCAGCGAGGTCGTCGGCGGCCTCGTACACCGCGCGAAACGCTGCCTCGTCGTCGAAGTTGTGGAAGACCGCGTCGGTCTTCTGGACCTGTACGACCGCCAGTTCCCACTCCCGGTCGGACAACAACTCGACGGCGGCCCGCTTTCGCGCGTCGATCAGGTCGAGGTACCCCTGGAGTTTCTCGTCGGAGTCCTCGGCCACCTCCCCCGCGGAGTATATCCGGTACTCCTCGCCGATAGCGGCAGAAAGGTCGTCGCGGATTCCCTCGGGGTGTCCCGCGTCGGCCTCGCCCCCGAGGTAGCCCGGAATCAGTGCGCCCTCGATGGGTTCCGCCGGATGCGTCACCGGGACGTTCAGCACGGTGGACCGGACGCCGCGCTCGGAGAGGTAGTTCCAGAGCGCGGGCGCGTCCACGTCGTTGCGCGTGACCAGGCGGCCGTCGTCGGGGTAGTCGTACGTGAAGAAGCCGTAGACGCCGTGGTGGCTCGGGTCAGTGCCCGTGTACATCGACGGCCACGCGCTGGCGGTCCAGGGCGGATGCGTCGAGTCCAACGGGGCCGAGACGCCCTCGGCCCGCAGTCTCGAGAGCGTCGGCGTGACGTCTTCGAACCGGTCGAGATACCGGTCGTCGAGCGCGTCGAACCCCAGCACGAGCGTTCGAACACCGTCAGGCATCCAGTGACCACCCCACCGTTCCGTGGCCTCGTCCGGCGCCCGCGCGAGTGTGTCTGCAGACGTGCATCTATCGGTGAATTTCTCCGCCGCACAGGTTTGTTATGCGGCGTCTGCCACGCGAGAAGCCAGCAAGTAATCCGCTTCCGTCTATCGGATTCCGGCCGAACCCCGGGCGGTTCGACAGCGCAGCGCCGTCGCGAACACCGACGCGAGCGGCCGTTGCCGACCTCCGTTTACGAGCGGCCAGCCCGACACGTTTGGAAGCAAGTGAGTACAAGCCGGAAGGAGACACATAACAAACCCGCTCGGTGGCGTTTCACCGGTACATGACCGAGGCCTCCGAGAACCGTGTGCTCCTCGTCGGCCTCGACGCCGCCTGCGACGCCGTCCTCGACCCCCTACTCGAGGACGGGCGACTGCCGACCATCGGGTCGGTGCTCGCAGACGGCGTCAGAGGCAGACTCGAGTCGCAGTTCCCGCCCTGGACACCGAGCGCGTGGCCGTCGTTGTTCACCGGGACGAACCCCGGGAAACACGGCGCGTACGGCTTCCTCTCGTTCGACGGCTACGACTGGGACGTCGTGAACAGAACCCGCGTTCGACAGCACGCACTCTGGGAACTCCTGGACCACCACGGGCTGTCGAGCGTCGTCGTCAACGTCCCCGTCACACATCCACCCCGGCCGTTCGACGGCGCGCTGATTCCCGGGTACACGGCGCCCGAGGATGCCAGCGGCCACCCCGACGGCGTGCTCGACGACGTCGAAGCCGAGCTCGGGCCGTACTCGGTCTACGGCGAGCACCACGACGACCCGGCTGACGCCCGGGCGGAGTACGAGCACCTCGTCGAATCCCGGGGGGACGCGTTCTGTCACCTGGTCGAACGCGTCGACCCCGACTTTGGCTTCCTCCAGTTCCAGCAGACCGACACCGTGTTCCACGAACACCCCGGGGGAGAGGAACTCGTCGCCGCGGTGTACGAGGCCGTCGACGAGCAGGTCGGCCGCGCAATCGACGCCTTCGACCCGGACACGGTGGTGCTCGCGAGCGACCACGGCATCGGGCCGTACACCGGTAGCGAACTCCGCGTGAACGACTTCCTCGCGGAGCGCGGGCACGCCGAAACCACGAACGAGGGCGACGCCCCGTCGTGGTCCGAGCTCTCGCGGACCCGACTGCGCGGCGAGGGTGACGACGGACCCAGCACGCTGGCCCGCGCGGTCGGCGCGCTCTCGGCCGTCGGCGTCACCAGCCAGCGACTCGGGAGCGCCCTCGACCGACTGGGGCTGGCGGACCTCGCGCTCCGCGTGGCGCCCAGCGACGCCGTCCGCGCGGGCGCAGAACACGTCGATTTCTCGGAGTCGGCCGCGTTCATGCGCTCGCGGGTCGAATGTGGGGTTCGGCTCAACGTCGCCGGCCGGGAACCTGACGGCGTCGTCGACCCCGACGAGTACGAGGCCGTGCGGGCGGACGTCATCGACGAACTCGCAGCACTCCGCCTTCCCGACGGCGGCCCCGTCTTCGACCGGGTGCTGCCCCGCGAAGCCGTCTTCGACGGCCCGTACGTCGAGGACGCGCCGGACGTCGTGCTCGTTCCCGCCAACTGGAACCAGTTCCTCTCGGCGTCCATCCACGGTGAGCGCTTCGGCGACCCCTCCGAACCCTACAACCACAAACCACACGGCGTCGTCGCGGCGGCCGGCGACGGCGTCACCGCGTCGGCCGACCCCGGCGGCGCCCACCTCCTCGACGTCGCGCCCACCGTCCTCGCGGCGTTCGGCCTCCCCGTCGCCGACCACATGGACGGCAGCGTCCTGCCCGGGTTCGACCACCCCGGCACCGACACCTATCCCGCGTTCGACGCGGCCGACGCGGCGGCGACCGACGACGCCCGCGTCGAAGAACACCTCTCGAACCTCGGCTACCTCGAATAATGGCTCTCGACGTCAGACTAGCAACAGACGACGACCTCGACCAATGGAACCGCTTCGTCGACAAATCACCACACGGCACGCCGTTCCACACGCTGGAGGCCCTCGACGTGCTCGCGGACCACGCCGACGCCGACCTCTACCGATACGTCGGCTACAAGGGCCAGGAGCGGGTCGGCGTGTTCCCCGTGTTCCTGCGACACCGCGGCCCCGTGACCATGGCGTTCTCTCCGCCGCCCGGGCTCAAGGTTACCTACCTCGGCCCGGTCATCGCGGACAACCAGACGAAGACGCGGCGCAAGGAACGCCAGAACCGCCACTTCGTGCAGGCGGTGCTCGACGACGTCGAGGCAGAGCACGGACCCTTGTACTACCACGTGAAGCCCGCTGCGCAGTACCCTGACTCGCGCCCGTTCGTCTGGAACGGGTTCGAGAGTACGGTCAGTCACACGTACCACGTCGACCTCACGACCGACCGCGACGACCTCTTCGACGCGTTCAGTAGCGACGCGCGGCGTTCGGTCCGGGACTGCCGGGACGCCGACTGTGAGGTCCGTGAGGGCGATGCGGACACTGTCAGGTGGTTTCTGCCGCGACTCGCGGCCCTCCACGACGACCGGGACGCGGCCTTCGACATCACCGCCGACTTCGTCGTGGACCTCTGGGAGAGTATGCCGGAGGACGCTGCGTACGTCTACGAGGCGCGCGTCGACGGTGACATCGCGGGCGGGTGGGTGCTCCTGGAGTCCGGGGACACCGCGTACTACTGGCAGGCGTTCGCGACCCGCGAGGTCGACGTCGGCGTGAACGACTACGCCGTCTGGACGATGATGCAGGACGCGATGGACCGCGGCGTGGAGACGTTCGACCTCGTCGGCGCGAACAAACTCAATCTCGCGAAGTACAAATCGAAGTTCGCTCCCGACCTCGTCACCCACGAGGCTCTCGAACGCGGGTCGTACCCGATGCGGTTCGCGGCGAACGTCTACCAGTGGATGAAGTGACGGCGCCCGGACCGTAGCGGGCGGTTGCAACCGAACAGCGCCGCGACGCCGGCTATCACCCCTGACAGTACCCTGGGAGGTCGCCGGAATTCGATGTCTCGACGTTCGACGTGATGTACGCGGAGTCCACGGCGTGGATCGGGACGCCCGGCACGTCGACGTAGGAGTCTGCGATGCGGACGTCGCTGGCGTCCAAGAGGCCGATCCCGTTCCGACTCTCGCCACTCTCCTGGATGCAGACGTTGTGGATGGTGACGCTGTCGCGTTCGGTCACCTGGACGGCGGCCCCATCGCGTGCGGTGCCGGTGAACGTGACGTTCTCCACGTCGAGAACTGCGTCGGGGTTCGACTTCCTGACGAGTGGTTTCGCGCGGAGGCCAGTAACGCGGTCGGCGTCGGTGCGAACGTGGGTGTTCCGGATGGTGGCGCCCTCCGTCTGCGAGGAGACCGTGATCGCGCCGTCGCTGTACGTGACGTCCAGCATCTCGACGGTACAGTCCTCTACTAGCACGTTCGACCCGCCGCGCAGACGAATGCCGCGCATGTTCGGGAAGCCCTCGGGCGCGCGGTCACACCGGACGTGTACGCCGCGGACGTGGCTGTCGCCACGGATGCGCACGTTCGAGATGCCGCTGTTCATGTACACGCCGCCGAACACCTCGATGGTTCCCTCGTCGGGGGACGCGTACAGCGCGTTGTCGGGGAACCCCTGTATCCGGCAGTCCGCAAAGCGAATGTCGCCGCGGTTCGACCCGCCGACGAGCACGCCGCTGGCACCCGTGCCAGCCACCGCGCCGTCCGGGAGGTGGAGGCGTTCGACGAGCGCGGAGCCGTCAGGGTCGGTGACGTCGACCCGCATGATGTTGTCCACGACGTCGAGCGTGCCCCGGACTGAGATGTCGCGCACGACGAGGCCGTCGTCGACTTTCGCGTGGAGTACGCGTCCGCCCGTGTTCCGGTGGGTGAAATCGAAGGTCAGCCCCTCCAGGCGGAACCCCGACGTGTTCCCAGGGCCGGGCGAAAAGAGGTTGTCGCTGAACCCCGGCGGCACCACGATAGTGGCGTCGTCCCCGACCACGGCGACGTTATCGACGTCGCTCACGTTCCAGGGACCGGTCATCAGGTATCGGCCAGGCGGGAGACGGACGAGGCTGTCGTCGGTCACCTTCTCCTCCAGAATCGGCACGATAGAGCGCGTTCCATCCGACGCGTCCAGTTCCCCGAAGTCGACGACCGTGGAGAACGCGGACCTGTCGAGGTCGTTCGCCGGACTCGCCGTGGCCGCGTCACCGGTCGTCGGCGCGCCGGTCGCTGGACCGTTCGTCCCCGGACTCGTCTGCGTCGCGTCCGAGTCGGGCGTGCCACAGCCGGCAACCGACGCGGCGACTCCCGTCGCGAGCCACCGCAGGGCGTCACGCCGCGTCACGCGGTTTCGAGCGGACTCCTTCGACACACTCACACTCCTCGTCCACGGGAGATTGTTATGCGGTCTGTACGCCACGAGAACCGGACCGACACCGCTCGCGCCGGGGTCAGCGAACCACCTCAGTGCGTATCACGGTCTATTTACGCGTTCGCCCTCGTAACCTCTGCCAACCGTGGAACAGTCGACACCTACCGTCCCGCTCCGCCTGGAGACGTCGGACGACGGCGTCGTCATCTCGGACCCCGAAAACGACGACGCGTGGCTCCGCTCGGACGTCACTGCCTCCGTCCGCTGACGGGGTGACAGCCGACTGCGGTCGCACCGCCGAACCGAGCACGCTCCCGGCCTAATAAGGTAATGTTACCAACATTATTCCCGGTGTGCTGGTAAACATTTTAGTGGTACAACGGCCTACCCATCGGTACCTGGTGCTCCTCTACCGGAACACGGGTCATCGTTGACCAGAAATGAAAGACAACGATCACTACTCCACAGTCGAACACATCGACCGAGTCGACTGGTCGGGCGACGTGACACCGAGCACCACCATCGTCGAGGCCGTCGCGCGCGCTCGGAACTGCCGCCCGACCGACCTGGAGAGCCTCGACAAGACCATCGACACCGACGCGCTGAACGCCCTGTTCGCCCCGCGCCACGACGGCACGCAGCGAGGCAGCGGGTCGATCTCGTTCTCGTACAGCGACCGGGACGTCACCGTGTTCAGTGACGGCCAGATCGTCGTCGACGAATCGTGACCCGGGTCGTTTTTGAGAGTCGCCGACAACACACTGTCGATGACCGACGCTGACACCCCCGACGAGACCCGGTGCAAGGTCGGTCGCCTCATCGTCACGTACGACCTCCAGGAGATGGGGGCACACCTGGAGCGTCGCTGGACCGGCGCGGGCGAGGAACGCGCGAGTCTCCGCACGCTCGCCGACGAGTTCAACCGCCAACTCCTCAGGGTCGCGCTCGCGAACGCCGGCCACAACCCCGTCGAGCAGGACGTTACGACCACCTACGAGGTGCTCACCGACGACGACGTCAGCGAGGGCGCGCGCACCCAGAAGCGCCTCGAATTGTCGCGTGACGGCGTCGACGTCGACTCGCTACTCGGGGACTTCGTCTCCCACCAGGCCGTCCACACGTACCTCCGGCGGTACCGCGGCGCGGAGCGCGAGAGCGACGCCGCAGACCAGATCGAGAGCGACGTGGAGACGCTCCGGCGACTCCAGGCACGAACGGGGTCCGTGACGGCCGACGCCGTCGAGCGTTCCGCGTCGACCGAGCGCATCGACGTCGGGGAGTTCGACGTGCTCGTGAACGTCCGCGTGCTCTGCCAGGACTGCGGCGCGGACTACGAGGCCGTCGAGTTGCTGGAACGCGGTGGCTGTGACTGCGAGTCTGACCGCCGGAGCACGCAGTCGTGACGTGATCCGGTCGGGAGACGAAGAACTATAGGCCAGCACGAACTCCCGGGGTGTATGGACGAGTCCGCGGACCGACAGCCCGGGGCACGCCTCCACGCGAGGAACGTCGGCGGCATCGAGGAGGCGACCGTCGCCCTCGAACCGGGCGTGAACGTGCTGGAGGGTCGAAACGCGACGAACCGCACGTCGTTCCTGCAGTCCGTGATGGCGGCCCTCGGGAGCCGGAACGCGAGCCTGAAGGGCGACGCCGAGGAGGGACGCGTCGAACTCGACCTCCACGGCGAGCGCTACGAGCGGACACTCACTCGGGTCGACGGCGACGTGGTGTTCGGCGGCGACGGCGTGCTCGACGACCCGGATCTCGCGGACCTGTTTGCGTTCCTGCTGGAGTCGAACGAGGCGCGGCGCGCCGTCGAGCACGGCGACGACCTCCGCGAGATCATCGTGCGACCCGTCGACACGGCCAGCCTCCACGCCGAGATAGAGCGCCTGGAAGACGAGAAGCGGGAGATAGATTCGACGCTCGCGGACCTCGAGGACGTCGCGTCCCGGCAGGCGAACCGTGAGCAACGCGTCGACGAACTCGAGAGCGAGCGCGCTGACGTCCGCGAACGCCTCGCCGACGCGCGCGAGGACCTCGACGACGCCGACGACGCCGGGGAGTCGCCCGCGCTCGAGGAACTGAAGGAGGCACGCGCGGACCTCGAGGACCTCCGCTTCCGACTGCGAACGGAGCGGGAGAGCCTGGAGTCGCTGCGCGACCAGCGCGCTGACCTCGAAGCCGAGCGCGACTCGCTCCCCGAGGGCGACACCGACGTGGACGCGCTCGACGACCGGATCGACGACCTCCGCGGGGAGCGCGAGGAACTGGAGTCAACCGTGAACGACCTCCAGGGAATTATCCGGTTCAACGAGGAGATGCTCGAGGACGCGAGTGCGGTCGGCGGAGCGCTCGCGGACGGACAGCAGGCGTCCGGGGAGGACCATCGTTCGGACGGTGGCACGGTCACCGACGCGCTCGTCGCGGACAGCGAGGAGCGCGTCTGCTGGACGTGCGGGACGACCGTGGCGACGTCACGCATCGAGGAGACCGTCGACCAGCTCACGGAGCTCAGAGAGCAAAAGCTCTCCCGGAAGAGCGACGTCGCCGACGAACTCGAGGCGCTCACCGAGCGGCGCCGCGAGGCCGAAGCGACCCGGGAGCGCTACGAGGAGGTGACGGCCTCGATCGAGGACGTAGAGGACGAGATCGAGGAGCGCGAGGCCCGCGTCGCCGACCTCGAGGACGAGCGCGAGGAACTGGAGACGACCGTCGCCGACCTCGAGGCGGCGACGGAGGCAGACGACGAGGCCGGGACGGCACTCGAGACCGCGAAGCGCGTGAACGAACTTGAGGTCGAACTCGAGCGCGTCGAATCCGACCTCGCGGACGCCCGGGAGACGGTCGCGGAGCTGACCGAGCGGCTCGCCGAGCGCGAGGACCTCGAGGAACGCCGGGCGGAGGTCGTCGCCGAACTGACGTCGCTCCGGGAGCGCGTGGACCGCGTCGAGGAGAACGCCGTCGAAGCGTTCAACGATCACATGGAGACCGTCCTCGACTTGCTAGCGTACGACAACATCGAGCGCATCTGGATCGAGCGCACGACGACGACCGTCCGCGAGGGCCGGGAAACCGTCGAGCGGAGCGACTTCGACCTGCACGTCGTGCGCGCGAGCGACGGCGCGGCCTACGAGGACTCGGTCGACCACCTCTCCGAGAGCGAACGCGAGGTCACCGGCCTCATCTTCGCGCTCGCTGGCTACCTCGTCCACAACCTCCACGAGACCGTGCCGTTCGTGCTCCTCGACTCTCTGGAGGCCATCGACAGCGAGCGCGTCGCCGCGCTCGTGGAGTACGTGGCCGAGCACGCGGAGTTCCTGGTCGTCGCGCTCCTGCCGGAGGACGCCGCGGCCGTCGACTGCGTGGACAACCGAGTCGAGGAGATCTGACGCCCATGTCGTTACGGGCGTAGGTTCGTAACGGTCTGTGGGTCGCGTCGGTCCCGAAGGCCTGTGAGCTGTGTCGATTCCGAAGCCGTGATGAGTCGAGTCGGACTACCAGAATCGAGTGGACGGAAAGGGCGGCGGGCGCGCTACTCCAGCAGTTCGCGGGCGATGATGTTCTTCTGGATCTCCGTGGTCCCCTCGTAGATCTGGGTGATCTTCGCGTCGCGGTAGAACCGCTCGACGTCGAAGTCGTTGACGTAGCCCGCGCCGCCGTGGATCTGGACGGCCTCGTCGGCCACCTCGACGGCGATTCGGGACGCGAACTCCTTGGCCATCGACGCGAGCGCCGTCAGCTGTCCGTCCTCGTGTTCGACGCTCCACGCGGACTTCTGGGTGAGCGTGCGCGCGGCCTCGGTCTGCGTGTGCATCTCTGCTAGCTTGTGCTCGATTGCCTGGAACTCCGAGATGGGGCGGTCGAACTGCTCGCGCTCCTGGGCGTACTCGAGGGCGCGCTCGGCCGCGCCGCGGGCGATGCCGACGCCCTGGGCGGCGACCATCGTGCGCGTCTCGTCGAAGAACTGCATCTGCTGGAGGAACCCGCCGCCGCGGGTGCCGACGAGGTTCTCCTCGGGGACGCGCACGTCGTCGAAGATGAGTTCCGCGGTGTCAGACGCTCGGATTCCGAGTTTCCCCGTGATCTTGTCCGCCTCGAAGCCGTCGCGGTCGGACTCCACGACGATCTGACTGAAGCCGTTGTACCGGCCGCTGGCCTCGGGGTCGGTCTGGCAGAGCACGACGTAGAAGTCACCCACGGAGCCGTTCGTGATCCACATCTTGTTGCCGTTGATGACCCACTCGTCACCGTCCTTCTCGGCGCTCGTGGAGACGCTGGAGACGTCGGAGCCGACGTCGGGTTCGCTGATGGCCGAGCCCATGATGGCCTCGCCGGACGCGATCTGGGGGAGCCAGCGCTCCTTCTGGTCGTCGGTGCCGAACGCGATGATGGCTTCCGCGCCGAACCCGGCGCTGGAGATACAGAGCCCGATGCCGGGGTCAGCCGCGAACAGTTCCTCGACGATGATGGCCGTCTCCACCGGGGAGTAGCCCGCGCCGCCGTACTCGAGAGGGATACTCGGCCCCAGCAGGCCGGCCTCCGCGGCCTTCTCCATGACGTCGTAGGGATACTTCTCTGCCTCGTCGTACTCGGTCGCCACGGGCACGATTTCGTTCTCGCCGAACCGGCGCACCTCGTCCCGGATAGCTTTCTGCTCGTCGGTCAGTCCGAAGTCCATGCGTGTAGATACCGAACACCGCGACAAAAACACTCCTAAACGCAGGACAATCCACGCGGAGTTCCCCGGAGGTCAAGAGCCGACTTCGGCCTCGGGGACTCGACTGACGTGGAGCCACCCGGCCCCAGTATTATCGGATAGTAATGCCGAGCAGAAATACCAAATGTACTGTCCAATCAGTATTACTGGTTGGGTCGGCAGGAATCACTGCCGAGACACCGCGAAGTCAGCGCCCGAACTCGGTGGCCCCGGACACCGACAGCCAGACGTCACCGACATCGACGGCGATGCGGCCGGTAACCGACGACTTACAATCGTAGTGCGAGACGTTCGTCGATCCGCCACCACGCCCATGATACCATCGCTCGCCCCAACCCGTTCCGGCGCCGCGTTCGTACTGTCGTCCCTGACACCGCTGCAGGTGTTCTCCGGGGACTTCCTCTACTACGCCATCGTGTTCTTCGTACTCGCGATACTCGCCGCGCTGCTCGGCGCGCGCGGCATCGCCGGCATGAGCATGGAGATCGCGCGCATTCTCGTGCTCATCTTCCTGGTGCTCGCGGTAATCTCGCTGTTGCTCTAGAACAGCGGGCTCCGCGTTCACCGCGGAACCACCAGAACGTCACACGCGGACAGCACCATGACACGCACGAACAGTCGTCAGCATGACACGCACGAGTAGTCTCCAGCGAATAGTTCGAACCGTCAGTCCGCGTTCGTGGTACCCGTCACGGTCGGCGATGCTCTGGTCGGTGTATCACGGCGTCGTCGGTGGACTCGTCGCCACCGCCGTCATGACGGTCTACCGACTGCCCGTCTTCCACGCTCTGCCGCCGACGTCGGAGTTCTGGGCGACGTACCTCGGCGACGAGGACGCCGACTCCTACCCCCTTCGAGGGCTCCTGTTACACGCCGCCTACGGGGCGGGCGCCGGCGGCGTGTTCGGCGCGCTGTTCGCCGTCGTCGCCGAGCGATTCCCCTCCCGACGAGGAGTCGTCGGCGTCAGCACCGGGGTCGCGTACGGGCTCCTCCTCTCGGTCTTCGGCTCTCGCGTCCTCTTCGAACGCGTACTCGACGACGAACTCGAAGGCGACAGCGCGCTCGTCTTCCACGTCGGGCACGCCATCTACGGAGCCACCCTCGGAACGTGGCTGAGCACGCGAGACTCGGTCGAAGACGTGTACGACTAACGGCCGGTGTTCCCCTTCGTGGCCACGCTCACGTCCGGTCGGTCGACTCGAGGGCCGACAGCGCACCGTCGTACTCCTCGAGTCCGTCCACGGCGGGCGTGTCGATGACGCTCCCGTCGTGGTCGAACCGGGAGCCGTGACACGGACAGTCCCAGGTCCGATGGGCGTCGTTCCAGTGGACGAGACACCCCATGTGCGTGCAGACCGCGGACACCGCGTGTACCTCGCCGTCGTCGTCGCGGTAGACCGCAACTCGGTCGCCCTCCACCTCGAACATACCGGCGTCGCCGCGCCCCAACGCACGCACGTCCTCCTTCGATTGGTGCTCGAACCGGTCGCCGACGAGGTGCTTCGCAGTCGCCGCTCCGTGGCTGAGTAGCGCGCGCGTCGACGCAGTCGCCTCGAACCGGGTTGGGCGGTACACCTCCTGCCACGGCGACTCCCCCTCCAACACGAGGTCCGAAAGCACCCGCCCGGCAGCGGTGCCGTTCGTCATCCCCCACCCGCCGAACCCGGTCGCGACGTAGACGTGATCGGCGAACGGCGCGTGCAAGCCGACGAACGGGACGCGGTCGACTGACACCTGATCCTGGGTCGACCACCGGTAGCGAATCGACGCCACGTCGAACGCGTCCCGTGCGCTCCGCTCGAGTCGCCGGTACCGCGCCTCGGTGCTCCCGCCGGTCCCCGTGCGGTGGTTCTGTCCGCCCACGAGCACCGTCCGCTCGGCGGTCGACACCGGCCGAACGGAGAAGTAGGGGTCGCCGGGCCGGTAGTACAGCCCGTCCGGTGGGTCGTTCTCGAGTTCTACTGCGAGCACGTACGAGCGCTTCGGGTGCATCCGCGCGAAGTACAGCGCGCGGTCGTGAATCGGGAAGTGCGTCGCCAGCACGACGTCGTCGGCCATCACCGTTCCGCGGTCGGTGGTGACGCGACACGGGTCGCCGTCCTCCACGTCGACGGCGGTCGTTCGCTCGAAGACGTGGCTGTCGCCATCGTCTACCTCGTCCGCGAGCGCGAGCAGGTACTTCCGGGGGTGGAACCGGGCCTGGTCGTCGAACTGGACGGCGCCTGCGGCGTCGAGTTCCTCGGGCAGTGACTCCGTGTACGACGCCGGAAGGCCGAGCGCGCTCGCAGCGTCGGCCTCCGAGCGGTACTGCTCTCGGTCGTCGGCGGATTCGGTGTACGTGTACGCCGCCGTCCGCTCGAAATCACAGTCGATGCCCAGGTCCTCGACCCGGGCTTCCACGTCGTCGATGGCGGTCTGGTTCGCCGTCGCGTACTGGCGGGCGCGCCGCCGCCCGAACTCGTCGAGGAGGTAGCGGTAGACGAGGCCGTGCTGGGCCGTGAGTTTCGCGGTGGTGTGGCCCGTCACGCCCGTGAGAACGTGGTCGCGTTCGACGAGCGCCACCGACTGCCCGGCCTCGGCGAGTTCGAACGCTGTCGTCACGCCGACGATGCCGCCGCCGACGACAGCGGTGTCGACCGTGACGTCCTGGGACAGCGAGCCGTAGTCGGTCTCCGGCGTGGTGTCGAGCCAGACCGACGTCTGCTCTCCGGTCGTGCCGTCGTCGGGTCCGTGGGCAGTCATGTGGTGGTTGTCACTGAGTGGCGTTCGGTTCGGCACGCACCCAACTCAGCGGGTGCGTGCCGGCAGTCGTCGCGGCGCTGCTACTCGTCGCGGTGTCACTCCTCGTCGTCGTCGCTACCCCGGTTGAGCAGCATCGCGCCGGTGCCGAGGGCCGCGGCCGCGGACGTGAGCACGCCGAACCCGGGCGTCTCCATCCCGGTCGCGACGCCCCCGCCGCTGTTGCCGTTCTCGGAGTCGTTGCCGTTCAGGGTCTCGTTTCCGGCGGTGTCGTTGGTCGCGCCGTTCTCCGTCGTTCCCTTGCCGGTCACCGTGTCGTTACCGGTCACCGTCTCGTTGCCCATGGTGGTCTCGTTACCCGTCGTCTCGTTGCCGGGAGCCTCCGTGGTGCCGGCCGCTCCGCCGGACTCGTCTTGCTCCGGCGGCACGAGTTTCAGAACGGATCCCGAGTTGCCCTCGGGCACGCCGCTCTTGCTGACGAGGACGTAGATCTCGCCATCGCGTCCCCTCCCGAACATCCGGACGTACCACTGGAAGTCGCCCGCGAACACGAGTTCCTCCATCTGCCAGAGTTCGTCCCGCGGAACGACCTCCGGGCCCTCCGGCGGCACGCCGTCGGTGGTCTGGTTCCCACCAGCGTCCGTGGTCTCCATGGTCGTCGTCTCGTTGCCCATGGTGGTCTCGTTGCCCATCGTCGTTCCACCATCGGCCGTCGTCTCCATGCTCGTCTCGTTCCCCGCCGTCTCGTTGCCCGGCGCCTCTGTGGTCTGGGTGCCGCCGCCGTCGCCGCCTTGACCGATATTCTCCGGGGGCGTCGCCGCGAGCACGCGCCCGCCCGGCGCCTGCCCGGCGGGGTTGCCGTTGTACTCCCCGAAGATGTACTTGCCCTGGAGGCCGGAGATGGTGGACTGCTCGTAGCGGTGTCCGCCGACGATGACCACGCCGACGCGGTTCCCCTGGTAGACGTGCGGGTACTCCACGATGGGGTCCTTGAGCTCCGCGCCGTTGTACGGCGCGTCACTCGGCGCGGTGTCCGGACACTCCGTGATGGCCTCCGGGTCACTCGGGTTCGCGGTGCTGAAGCAGTGCGTCCCCTCCTTGACGTTCCAGCCGTAGTTGCCACCCTTCTCGACCACGTTGGCCTCCTCCCAGAGGTTCTGGCCGGCGTCGGCCTGGAACAGGTTGCCCTCGCTGTCGAAGGAGATGCCGAACGGGTTCCGGAACCCGTACGCGTAGATCTCGTCGTAGACGCCTTCCACGTCGACGAACGGGTTGTCGTCCGGGATGCCGTAGGGCTTCTCGCCCTCCTGGCTGTCGACGTCGATGCGCATGATGTCCCCCATCATGTTCGTCACGAGGTCCTGGGCGTTGCCACCGTTGTTCGTCTCGTACCAGTCGGGCGCGTGCCCGTAGAAGTCGTCGTTCGCGCCGCCACCGTCCCCCATCGGGTAGTAGAGGTAGCCGTCCGGCCCGAACGCCATCGGCCCCGCGTCGTGGTTGTACTGGGGCGACGGGATGCTGAGGAGTTTGCGCTCGCTCTCGGGGTCCGCACTCGTCATGTCCTCGTTGGCCGTGAACTCCGAGAGCACCTCGATGTGGTCCCAGTTGATGTCGATGAGCTCCTGGGTCGGCGGCGCCGAGTAGTGGAGGTAGAACTTGCGGTTCTCCGCGAAGTTCGGGTGGAACGCGAGACCGAGCAGGCCACGTTCGTCGTAGGCCTGGTCCGGACTCGCGTACAGCCCGTAGAACTGTCCGAGTTCCACCATCCGTTCCTGGATGTTGATGAACGGCTCCTCCATCCGGCCGTCATCCGTGATGATCCACACCTGCCCGGTCTGGTCGGTGACGAACTGCCGCCCGCTCCCATCCTCCGGGTACGCGAAGTCCGTGGGAGCCGTCATGCCCGTCGCGACCATCTGCGTGCCGACCTCGGTGCCCTGGTCGAAGAATCCGCCGCCCGCCGGCGGCTGCTCGGTCTGTGGCTGCTGGGTCGTCTGCATCGATCCGCTCACCGCCACGTCACCCACCATCGTCGTCGGGTGGACCTCACACAGATACGTCGCCATCTCCGGCGTCGCCGTGAACGTCACCGTCTGTGTCGCGCCCTGCTCGCTGATGATCTCCGAGCGCACGAGCGTGTTCCCGCTCTCACTCCGGATGACGAAGTTGTGGGGCTGCCCGTCGACGTTCTCCCACGTGAGTTCGTACTCGGTGCCCGCCTGCAGGTCGAGTGTCGGGTTCTCCTGTCCGGAGATCGCCTCCGGCGACCGTCCAATCCACGCCGATACGCGTCCGTCCAGCCGATACTCCGCTGTCTCCTGCGTGTTGAGCATGCCGGAGAGGCCGAACGCGACGCCCGCACCACCGATGCCCGCGAGAACGCTCCGCCGCGACGTCGTCCAGTTCGTCTCCTCACTGTTCTCCACCTTCTCCGTTGGCTCACCAGCCTCGTTTGGTTCTGCCATAGAGTACGTGTCTGCTCCGGAATGCTTTGTTAGTGACAACGATACGAACGGCGTTCGCAAGTAACGGTAGCTGATGGTTCACGAACCTGTCGTTACTCCCACACCAGAATCGGCAGACAACTCGCCGATTTGCCCGAATTCCGAGCGAAAAATCGGCCGCTTTCAGTACGGAACTATCTGGAATCCTTCCGGCACGACAATCCCCAACACGAGGAAGAGGAACGCGGCGAGCGCAGCGCTCGCGAGCGCGTACGGGATCTGGGTCCGAACGTGGACCATGTGGTCACTGCCGGACGTCGAGGACGCGAGCACCGTGGTGTCGCTGATGGGGGACGTGTGGTCACCGAAGATGCCGCCGCTGAACACCGCGCCGAGCACCAGCGGCAGGTTCGCCCCCGTCGCGAACGCCAGCGGAATGGCGACTGGGAACATGATACCGTACGTCGACCACGACGACCCGTCGGAGAAACTGACGAAACTCGTCACGAGGAACACCGTCACCGGCACGACGAACGCGGGAATCCCGCCGAACGTCGTGGTGATGAACGTCGCGATGCCGAGCACCGTCACCGCGTTCTGGATGGAACTCGCGAACATCAGGATGATGGCCGCGAGCAGAATACCCTTGAAGCCGACGAGTGCGGCGCTCGTCGCGTCGTCGTTCGAGGGGATGTTGCCCTGCGCGCGGTACATGACGAACGCCAGCGCGAACGCGGCGAACGACGCGACGCCAAGCTGGACGCCGCCGATGTTGAACGACAGCGGCCCCGCGGGCGGTGTGACGAGTTGCCAGCCGAACACCTGGAGGAGCGTCGTGCCGGTCGCGCCCTCGACGTACAGCACGGGGCTCGACCGCCAGAACATCGCGCCGAGACCGACGATGATCATCGTCGCGATGGGGACCGCGAAGTTCCGCCAGTCCGGGGTCGCGCCCTCGTACATCTCGTACTCGTCCATCTCCTCGGAGATCATCGGGTCGTCGTCCGGGCCGACGACGCCGTCGCCGGCGTGTGCGCGCTCTTCTTCCTCGCCCATCTCGAAGACGTTCGGAACGACCTGCCACGCCACGAGCGCCGCGATGCCGAGCGCGAACCACGAGTAGAATCCCGTGAACAGCGTGTTGAAGAACAGCGGCCACACCGCCCCGGTCACCGCAGAGCCGTTGTTCACGAACTCACCCATACTGGGAGGAAGTGTCCCCTGGCTCGCGGCCTGCTCCAGGCCGGCGCCGATGAACCCAACCATCGCCGCCCCCCACGTCGAGTAGAACGCGAGGCGCGCCGCCGGCGACCCCGCGGAGTCGACGTAGTACGCGAGTTTCGCGCGCGACACGTTGTACGTGTCGGTCAGCGGACGCATCATCGAGCCGACCACCAGACAGTTGAAGTAGTCGTCGATGTGGATGGCGATGCCCGCGAGGAACGCCGCCTTCTCCGCGTCAGCGGTGTTCTCGACGCGCGCTGCGAGCGCCTCGAGGACGCCCTGAATCGCGCCCGACCGGATCATCAGACCGATCATGCCTCCGATAGCGAACAGCGCGAGCAACACGTTCTCGACGTACCACGAGCCGAACAGCGGCGCCGTCGCGATTATCTCGGGGACCGCCTTCAGGCCGAACAGCGCGCCGAGAAGGACGCCGCCGAGGCTGACCGTCCACGGACTGCCGTCTTCGGCCTGCGGGTACACCTCCGCGAGCTGTGGTCCCACGGACACGAGGTCCGCCGGAACACCGACGTACGAGGGGTTCAGCGCACCGTACACCACGCCAGCAGCCACCACTCCGATGAACAACCCGATGAGCGCGTCTCGGGTTCGCCAGGCAAGACTGATAGCGAGTAGCGCTGGAACGAGCGATAACACGCCGGCCTCGATGCCTGGTGCCATACCCCTCCGTAATCCCATCTTTCGGTAAATACCTTCGGAGAACTCGGAACAAGTGTTGTCCAAACACAAGGTTCGGGACGCTCCATTCCCAGAACCGTCCGCGCGTCGACGGTCAATCCCAGGTCACTCGGCGGGCTCGCTATCCACGAACTCGGCAAGTTCGCCGTCCGCGGACTCCCCTGTTTCGACGCCCGTGACGTCGAAGCACGCACCCCCGGACTCGCTCTCCGAGACCTCGACGTCCCAGCCGTGTGCGTCCGCGATCTCGGAGACGATAGAGAGTCCGAACCCCGTCCCGTCCTCGCTCGTGGTGAACCCGCGTTCGAAGACCCGTTCGCGTTCCTCCGGGGGAATCCCGGGGCCGTCGTCCGCCACGAAGAACCCATCGGACGTGACCCCGACACGGACCGTGTCGCCGCCGTGCTCTGCCGCATTCCGGAAGAGATTCTCGAACACTCGCTTCAGACGCTCGGGGTCCGCCGACACGACCCCGTCGTCCGTGACCTCGAGTTCCGCGTCGTCGGCCGCCACGCGGGACCAGCAGCGGCGGGCGAGTGACGGAATCGACACGCGCTGGCGTTCGGTGACGAGTTGGCCCTGGCGGGCGAGCGTGAGCGTCTCGTCGATGATCGTCGACATCCGGTCGAGCGCGCCCGACACCTCCTCGAAGTGTTCGTCGCCGCCCTCCTGGCGGGCGAGTTCGAGACGCCCCTCCGCGACGCTGAGCGGCGTCCGCAGGTCGTGGCTGACGATGCCAGCGAACTCCTCTAGGCGCTCGTTCTGGCGCTCTAGCTCCTGGGTTCGCTCGCGGAGTTCCTGCTCGGTCTCCAGGCGAGTGAGCGCCTCTCGGCCGTGCCCCACGAGGAGTTCCGCGAGTTCGCGGTCGACGTCGTCGAAGGCCGCTTCCTCCCGGGAGACAGTCTGGAACGAGCCGATGGCGGCGATGGGCACGGTCAGCGCCGACCGGTACTCGGGGTCCGCGGGCGTGATGTCGTACGCCGCGAGGTCCTCGACCAGAATGGTCTCCTGCTGGTGGAACGCGCGCGTAGCGAACGTGTCCTCCTCGAGCGGCGTCTCCTGGTAGTATCCCTCCGTGTCGAGGTCGAGCGACCACGCCTCCTGGACCAGTACGTCGTCGTGGAGGATGTCGACCGCGACCAGGTCGAAGTCGAGGATGCGCTCGGCGGCGTCGACCAGGATGTCGTACACCTCCTCGGCGCAGTCCGCCGCCTCGAGGTCGGTCGCGGCCTCGTGGAGCGCGGCGAGCGCGTGCCCGCGTTCGTTCCGGTCGGTGGCGTCCCGGACCGTGCAGACGAGTTCCTCCCGGTCGGTCGTCGCGAGCGTGTGGTCCTCGACGAACGTGGTGCCGTCCTTGCGCAGGCCGGTGGTCTTCCCGCGCCACTTTCCCCGGTCGTGGAGCGCGGGCAGTATCTCGTCGGTGACGCGAGGAATCTCGTCGTCGGGGTACAGCTTTCGCCAGTGTTCACCGACCAGTTCGTCGATATCGTAGCCGTAGAGATCAGCGTACGCCTCGTTCAGGTAGATGAAACACTCGTCCGAGTCGAGGATGCTGATTCCCTCCTCGGCGGCCTCGATGGCGTCGAGTTGGCGCTGGCGCTGGGTCTTGGCGTCCGCGGTGTCGACGTAGTTCGACACGCGGTTGGCGAGAATCGTGTACTGGTCGGTGCCGCCTTCCTTCTGGAGGTAGTCCGTCGCGCCCGCGGAGATGGCCTCGCTGGCGACCTCCTCTGAGCCCTTCCCTGTGAACAGCACGAAGGGGAGTTCCGGGTGGTCCTCGCGGACCGCCTCGAGGAACGCGATGCCGTTCGTCCCGGGCATATCGTAGTCACTAACGACGCAGTCGACGTCTCGCTCACGGAGCACTTCGTGGCCTGCCGCCGCACTGGTCGCGGTGAGCACCTCGATGCGGTCGTCCTCGCGCTCGAGGAACTCCGCCGCCATCTCCGCGAAACCCGACTCGTCGTCGACGTGTAGCACGCGGATTTGGTCGGTCATTGCCGACAGATTGTCACACATTGTTAACAATGTTGGCAATCGGTTCGTCGCGGGGCGCGGCAGTGAATGTGCGGACCAGCGCGGGCACAGAACGCTACTTCCGGACGCCCCAACCCCAGGAGACAGTCGTCATCCCGCTGAGTTCGTTCCCGACCGTCACCAGCGGTTCCTCGACGGGACAGCGCCGACCGATAACGTCAAATCGTGGTCGCTACACGGCAATCAGGTGGATATATTCGTATAGAGTTTACATTCCGCCGAACGCGTCGCTGAGCGCCGAACGCATGTGCTTCCGGCGGAGTTCTCGGCGTCGGTCCTCCGAGAGATAGTTCCGGTGAACGACGCGCGCGCTCGAACTGCCCTGCTCCTCGGCGACCGCCGAGAGGTTCTCCAGGACCTCGGCCTGCGCCGTCGCGTACGTCGCGTACCAGAACCGCCGGCCCATCTTCGGCGTCGGCACCGCACCGTCGACGCGCACCTCGGCCTCGCGGGCGAGAGACTCGAAGCGGTTCGCGACCGTCTCCGTGACCAGATGTCCGCTCGCGGAGCGCGCCGACGGGAACAGGTAGCCACCCCAGTCGTCCACTGCAAGTTCGTCGATGCGGCGCTCCAGGGCGTCGACGCCGAACAGAAGTGACACCGTCCCGGGGCCGTTCTTTCGCTCCTCGAATTCGAGGTACGGCGCGCCCTCCTCGGGGGAGAGTTCGAGTTGCGAGGCGTGGAGCGCGGCGAGTTCGTTCGGGCGCAGTCCCCACCCGGCGAGCCCCACGACGAGGAGGACCTGTTCGGGCGTCGACGCCGTCTCGTGGAGGGTCCGGACGTCCGCGGCGTCGAGCGCGGCGTTGTCGGGTTCGCTGCGTTCCCAGTCGAACTCCTTCTCGGCGCGCCGCAGGGGGTTGTACGCCGCGCGGCCGGAGTCCACCAGCCACTCGTACCACCGGCGGACGTCGCCGAGGTATTTGAGTTTCGAGGCGTCCGTCGACAGTTCGTCGTTCAGTACGTCGAAGACGGCGAGCGCGCGGCGGCGGCCGTCGAGGCGGTCGGCCTCGTCCTCGACGGGACCGACCAAGTCCGTGGTGTCGTGAACCTCCGCGTACGTGCGCGCGTAGCGAGCGAGTCGCGACCGCACCGTGTCAGCCGTCGAGTCGGCCATCCGCCGGCGTCGGCGCACGTCCACGTAGGTTTCGAGGGCCGACACCGTGGGTTCGTGGCCGATGTCCCACGCGAACCCGCGCTGGCTCTCGAGGTCGATGCCGTCGAAAAAGTCGCCGAGCGTAGTGTCGTGGTGTTCGCGGAGCGCGTACGCGATGCCCGAGAACCCGAGGTCCACGAGCGTCTCGTAGGTGGGGCGCTCGTGGGGGTCGTGGCCGGCCTCGCGGAGCGCGGGCGCGATGGTGTCCCAGTACGTCGCCTCGAGTTCGGGGAGCGTCTGTCGGCTCCAGTTGATCTGGTCGGTCATCGTCAGCGTGGGTCTGCATCGCCCGCGCTGGGGGTTCGCTCGTGAGATGCGCGGGGATATCCCTATTCTGTGGTTTCGTGTTTACCAGGTAAGTGTTTCGCTAAGTAGATTGTCTGGTCTGGACAACCAAACTAAGCTGTTACTGGTGTTGTTCCCGCCATATCATCGTAAACTCTATTCTACAATACGGAATTATGGAAGTCCCAGTGCCTAGCGCGAAGCGCCCGGAACACCGCTGAACGCCCAGCAGAGCCATTTTCCTGCGTGTCGTACTCACCAGACGAGCGAAAATGGCACAGAAATGGGAGTACCAGACGCTAGAGCCGCCGAAGGGACTGACCAAGCGGGAGACCGTCGACCCGACCGAGGAGATGAACCGACTGGGTGCGCAGGGTTGGGAGTTCGCGGGCACGGTGAGCTACGACCGTGGCGGTACGAAACTACTGTTGTTCAAGCGACCGGTTGGCGATGAGTGACGGCTCGGACTCGGGGGACCGGTCGACTGGAAGTGACCGGCCCGACTCGGAGGACTCAGTCGCCGAGGGTGACGTCAGCACGGCGAACACGCTGCGCGAGCGAACGGACGTCGACGCGTACTGGTTCTGGGTGCTCGTGTCCGCCAACCGGTGGGTCGTCGCCGGCGGCCTCGCCCTCCTCGTGTTCGCGGCGTTCGTGCTCTGGGGGGTGTCGAAGCCGGTGCCGCTGAACCAGACGATGCAGACCAGCGACATGGTCGAGACGGTGTTCAGCAGTCTCGTCGGCGCCATCATCACCGTCACCACGCTCGTGGTCTCCATCAACCAACTCGTGCTCTCCCAGGAAATCGGGTCGCTCGGCACCCAGCGCAGCAGGATGGACACGACGATGGATTTCCGGCAGAACACGGACGACCTGCTCGGCGAAGTGTCGCCCGCCGACCCCGCGGCGTACCTGAGTGCGCTCATCGGAACGACCGAGCAGCGCGCAGTCGCCCTCCGGGAGACCCTCGCCGGGCACGAGAACGACACACTCCGCGAACGCGTGGACGAGTACGTCGGAGACCTCTCCGAGAACGCCGAGCACGCCCGCGCCCACCTGTCGGGAAGCGACTTCGGGACGTACGACGTGCTCGCCGCCGCGCTCGACTACAACTACGACGTGAAGATGCACGACCTCCGGCGACTCGGAATGAACCACGAGAGCGAACTGTCGAGCGAGGAGCGGGCGGCGTTCCGCGACCTTCTGGAGGCGCTGACGATGTACGGCCCGGCGCGCGAGTACGTGAAGAACCTCTACATCCAGTGGGCGCTGGTGAAACTCTCGCGGGCCATCCTGTACGCCACCGTGGTCGCGCTCACGGTGGCCGGCGGCGTGGTGGTCTTCGTCGACGCGACGACGTTCACCGGGACGGTGCTCGGCGTCGAGACGATGCTCTGGTTCGTGAGCGCCGCGTTCGCCGTCTCGACGTTGCCGTTCCTCCTGTTCGTCTCGTACATCCTGCGACTCGCGACCATCGCGAAGCAGACGCTCTCGGTGGGCCCGCTCGACCTGAGTTGAGGGGGAGTCTGCGTGGGCTGACGTCTGCGGTGGCTCATTCGCCTGCGCTCTCCGGATGTATCGGCGTGCTTCGAGCGCGGTCCCGGGCGGTCACTCGTCGTCCATCTGCTCTAGCAGTTCCCAGTCGTGGGACTGTTCGGCGTCCGTCCAGTCGAGCGAGCCGATACTGTCGCCCTTCTGGAGGATGAACGGACCGGCGGCGAGCGTGCGGAGCGTGACGGCGGACGCCCGGATGATGTACGCGGTCAACAGGAGGTAGGGTGCGAGCGCGACCGTGTACGCGAACGTGACCGAGATGAGGAGCGGCGACACGCCGAAAAAGGAGACGTCGGGGAACAGCGCCGCGTCGAGGGCGAGCATCACGTAGGACGTGAAGACGATGACGGGCAGCGAGACGTACAGCAGTCGCGTCGAGAGGTGCGCGAGTTCCCGCTTGTAGTAGAGGGATTTGAAGTACTCGCGGCCGGTGCCCATGGATTTGATGGTGTCGATGATCTCGTCCACCTGTGCCTCGGCCTCGTCGCTTAGGGTCCCCTCGTGTTTGTTCTTGAGGCTCCGGGCGGCCTGGAGTTGGCCAGAGTAGTTGTAGTTCAGGCCGGCCAGGAGCACCTTGAACGTCCCGAATTTCGCGGTGCCGAGCGTGCTCCGGGACTGCCGCAGGTCTCTAGCGACGTAGTCGGCGAACTCCTCGACTTCCGCGCGGAACGCCTCGTTGTCGCTGTCCTGGGCGATCACTTCGAGGTCGTAGACCTGCGTGGCGACGGCGTACATGACCGCCTGCAGGAAGTCCGCGGGCCGCGCCGGCGTGATGTCCGCCTGGATGAACCCTTCGATACGCCGGTGGTAGTCCAGGGATGCGGTGATGCGCTGTTCCTGGTCCTCGAGGTCCGTCATCTCCTGGGACAGCACGACGGAGTTGATGGAGACGACGATGGAGACGAGCAGAATCGCGCCGCTGAGCAGCGAACTGAACAGCGTGATGCCGGTCGACGTCTCGGTGAGGAGGCGGCGCATCTCGACGGGTAGGACGAACGAGAGGCCGATCAGCACCACGAACACGAGCACCATCAACGCGACCATCACGGAGAACCGGCGGCCGGTCAGGAGGAACCACCGGACGAGTGGGTTCTCCTCGGGAACCAGCAGCGTCGACCGCAACTCGTCGAAGCGACGCTCACTCATGGTCGACGCTGGCCGGCGCTGTCGCGTTCCCCCACCCCACTCGACGGTCGGTGTCCACGACCCGCGTTCGTGTCACCGCTGGAAAAGTTCGTCGCGTGTTCGACCCATCCGACCCGGAACTGGTAGCGATACGCGACGATGGCGTAACGTCACAGTCACGAAGCCACTGGGAGCTGCGGACTACTCGGCCCGCCGGTGAGAACCGACACGGCACTCGACTGTGTGCGCCGGTGACCGCGCTACTGGTAGCCCAGTCCGGCGCGGGGCGGCTACGCGAACGGCGTCGCCAGTTTCAGCCAGTCTCTGGCCACGTCGCCGACGCCACGCCCCAACGCCCCGACATCGTGGTAGAACCACTCACCGCCGCCGTATGCCGCGACGAAGGGTTCGTCGGTGCGGTGGCCGATCCGGTCGTCCAGAGAGGGGTCGATGGGGACGAGTTCTCGGCCGCCCAGCACCACGGAGTCCGGTTCGTAGGGAAGCGCCGGCACGTCGGCGGCGGCGACCCCGAGGAGGAGGTGGCCCGACTGGAACAAGAGCGCGGTCTCGCAGTCGAAGGCCGTCGACAGGAGGCCGGCGAGCAGGTGCGTGAGGTCCTTGCAGTCGCCGACGCCGGCCACGAGCGTCTCCGGAACGGTCCTGTTGTAGTCGTACGTGTCGAGGGTCGCGGCGTCGCGGGCGTAATCGACGTGCTGGACGAACCGCACCAGTTCGACGAACCGCCGGCGAGCGTCGAGGTCGCCGAGTACCGGCGATTCGCTCGCGTCGGTTCCGGCCTGTGCTGGCTGCGACGTCCGGCGGGCGTCCGCGAGGGCGTCGACGAGACCCCGGACAACCGGGCTCGAGAGCGACTCCTCGTACGTTTTCACGTACCCGCGCTCGCCGGCCACGGCGGCCTCGTAGGTGGACCGGCGGACGCGATACGGGACCGACCACTCTGCCCCCCTGGAGCCCTGCCAGCAATACGCGAGGGCGTACTCGTTGTCGTCGAGGCGTCGCTCGAAGTGGTTCTCGGTGGCCGGCCCGGGCGCTGCGACGACGCGGTCAGCGGGTTCCGGGTCGGCGCTCGACGTTCCTGTCCACCGGTACGGTCGCGACTCACAGAGGTACGCCGGGCGGTCGGTGTCCGCTTCGGGTTCGACGCGCACCTCGTAGAACCACGCGCCCGACGGAGGGTCGTTCCGGGGGATTCGGACGCGAATCGTCTCCGAAGCGCCAGCGTCGACTCTCAGCGCCCGGTCGCTGACGCCCACACTCACGGGTTCTCGGTCCGGGTAGGTTCGACGGACTACGGCGACACGAACCCGGCTGTGAGGTGCGCGTCCGGTCACGGCGACGTTCGCGGTCGTTTTCTCCACGCCCGTCACCCGTCCCGTCACACCCGTCGCACGCGGTAAGCGCGGCTTTCCGCGTGCCGTGTAGTCGGTCGTGACGCCGACGTTCTGCCGCAGAAATTCGAGGACGTCTCGCCCCAGTAAGGCTCCGCCTACTCCCGCACAGCGGGCCAGAAACTGGCGGCGCTCCATGGCGAGGCTTACCTCAACTGGGGGTAAGTCTTGTGGTTGAGTAACATAGTGTTACAGGAGGTAATGTTGTCCTACACCCGCCGACCAAGGGAGGACCCCTGACTGGTGCGGAAGTCGAGAAGACTCGAGAGGTCAGGCAACCGGCACGCTGTTAACCCAGACGGGCGAACGCGCACACGATGAGCGCTCGCGCTCTCGGGTCGCAGATCCAAACAGCAGTGGCTCGCCGCGTGAGCGTCGACGCGCGGGCGCTGGCGGCGTTCCGTGTCGGCGTGGGCGCGCTGTTGCTCGCGGACCTGCTCTTGCGGGCGCGGCACCTCAAGGCGTTTTATACGGACCAGGGAGTGCTGCCGCGGGCGGTGCTGGCCGAACAGTATCCGACGTTTGCAGCGTTCTCCCTGCACGCCCTATCGGGCGCAGCGTGGTTTCAAGTCGTGCTGTTCGCGGTGGCAGGCGTCGCCGCGCTCGCGCTCCTGATAGGGTATCGAACGACGCTGGCCACTGTCGTCTCGCTGGTCCTGCTCGTGTCCCTCCACGCCCGGAATCCGGTCGTACTCAACGGTGGGGACTCACTGTTCCGCCAACTCCTCTTCTGGAGCGTGTTCCTGCCGCTGGGCACGCGATGGAGCGTCGACGCTCGGCACCGCCAGGCCGCGAACGAACAGTCAACGCCGTCCGGGGCGAGCGCCGCGACGCAAGCAGATAGAACATCCTCGAAGGAGGGTGAGGTGGCCGGACAGAGCGGAGGCCCAGCAGACCATTGGACGGCGCTGGCGCCCCGGGTTACGAGCGTGGCGTCTGCGGCGCTGTTGGTCCAGGTGGTGTTGGTGTACGTGGTCAACGCGGTGTTGAAACTCCGCGGGGACGCCTGGCTGTCGGGTGACGCGGTGCGGGTGGTGTTCGCCCTCGACCAGTTCACCGTGTTCCTGGGGGACGCCCTGGCGCAGTATCCGGCGGTTCTCGAAGTGGCCAGCCACGTGTGGCTGGTGTTACTGGTGTGTTCGCCGCTGTTGCTGGTAGTGACGGGGTGGCGTCGGGCGGTGTTGGCGGGCCTGTTCGCGAGCGTCCACCTCGGCATGCTGCTCACGATGCAACTCGGCCTGTTCCCGCTCATCTCGATGGTCGCGCTCGTCCCCTTCCTCCCGCCAGTTGTCTGGGACTGGGTGTCCGTGCCGTCGGTCGCGCTCCTCGACGACCTCGCTGACGCGCTCCCCGCGTTCGCAGACCACTCGCTGCCAGAGCAACTCTACCAATGGGCGGGGACCGTGGTTCCGGCGGCGCTCGCGTGTCTGCTCGTCGTCGCGCTGGCGTGGAACGCCGCGTCCCTGGGCTTCGTGACGATTCCGGACTCGGTCAACCCGGAACCAGGAAACGAGCGTCCGGACTATCGGTGGAACATGTTCGCGCCCGAACCGCTGAGCGTCGACGGGTGGGTGCGCGCGCCCGGTCGACTGGCGTCCGGAGCGCAGGTCGACGCGTTCCACGGCGGCGCCGTCAGGTGGACGAAACCGCCGGACGTCGCCGCCACCTACCCCACCGCGCGGTGGCGGAAGTACATCGCAAACGTGTGGCGCGGCAACGGCGATACCCTCGAGCGCGGCTTCGCGGACTACCTGTGTGCGCGCTGGGACGCCAGCCACGAGTCCGACCTGGTGAACGTCTCGGTCTACTACGTCGAAGAGCCGGTGCGTCTCGGCGCGCCCGACCCCACCGAGCGCGTGGAACTGTACTCCCAGCCCTGCCCCTCGTAGCGTGTCAACGTTCCAAGTGAAACGCGTTTCCGGAAACCACCAAGGGGGCGGCGCGTCTCCATCCGAGTGCGATGTCTGACTACGAACTGCCGCCGCTTCCCTACGACTACGACGCACTCGAACCGCACGTCTCCGAGCAGGTGCTCACGTGGCATCACGACACCCACCACCAGGGCTACGTGAACGGCTGGAACGCCGCCGAGGAGACGCTCGCCGAGAACCGCGAAGCCGGCGACTTCGGCTCCTCCGCGGGCGCTATCCGCGACGTCACGCACAACGGCTCCGGCCACGTTCTCCACTCCCTCTTCTGGCAGAACATGAGTCCGGAAGGCGGCGACGAGCCGTCGGGCGACCTCCGCGACCGCATCGAAGCGGACTTCGGCTCCTACGAGGCCTGGAAGGGCGAGTTCGAGGCCGCCGCCTCGGCCGCGGGCGGCTGGGCGCTGCTCGTCTACGACAGCCACTCCGAGCAGCTCCGGAACGTCGTCGTGGACAAGCACGACCAGGGCGCGCTCTGGGGCAGCCATCCCCTGCTGGCGCTCGACGTCTGGGAGCACTCCTACTACTACGACTACGGTCCCGACCGCGGCGACTTCGTCAGCAACTTCTTCGAGGTCGTCGACTGGGGCGAACCCAGCGAGCGCTACGCCGAAGCCGTCGAGCGCTTCGAGTAGGCCGCATACCCCCGAAGGCATTTGTGATTCGGCTTTCATTTTTTGTGTGATGTCCTCCAGACGTCAGTTCCTCCGCAATGCGGCCGTCGCCCTCGGCGGTTCGGTCGCGACCGCCGGTTGTACCAACGTTCCGGCCAGCAGCGGCGACCCCGACGAAACGCTGCCCTCCACGAGTTCGACACCAGAAACCTCGAGCGAAACGATGACCGCCACCAGCACCGATAGCACGACGACGGCCCGCGACCGACGGCGGATTGTTCGCGGCGAAGCCGACCCGATAACGGTCGAGGAGACGATTACGGACTCGAAGTACGTGTACGTCGAGTCGAACGACACCGTACGCTACTCGGCGATCTCGTCCGGTGACGGGGTCCTGGAGTACGGGTACGAGTCGTTCGACGACTGGGCGCGCGGCGAAGGCGCGGGGATCGCCACACACGCCGTCTACGACCACGTCGACGAGCGAGTCGACGGTAGATACGGCGGCGGGTACGGCAGCGGCCCTGACGGGTCAGCGGTCATCACCCTGCGGGTGACGACGCGCGTCGACAGCGACGGGAACGTCGTCTCCGAACCGGAGGTGTCGTTCGCCGAATTGGTTGCCGTCGCCCCCCGGAGTGTGACCAGCACCATCCACTTCGCCGGACACACGGCGACGCCCACTCACGAGGTGTGGGTTCGGCACGTCGTCCGCCAGAACGGCTAAACTCAAGGTGGCGGGTCACGCCACCACCGGGCATGGAGGACGCGACGGAGCTCGTCGCCGTGGCGGACGTCCCCGAGCAGGGGTCGTGGTTGTTCACGGCGCGCGAGTGGAACGGCAAAGAGGAGGAGGTGATTCTCGTGCGCCTCGCGGACGGCGTCGTGGCGTGGAAGAACTTCTGCCTGCACGAACCCGACCAGCGCCTCGACCGCGGGATGGGCGCCGCCATCCGCGAGGACGAGATCATCTGCCCGCGCCACGGCTCCATGTACGACGCCTGCACGGGCCACTGCGACAACGGCGAGGCCGCCGGCACCGACCTCGTGGACGTCGACATTGCCGTCGAGGACGGCGTGGTCTACCTGACGGACGACGAACTCGAGTTCGCCCACGAGGGCGGCATTCAGGACGACGATGACGACGACATGCCGGGGTCGTCCTCGCACCTCCAGTTCTGAGGGCGCCGACGGAGCGCCGTGGCCAGCGAGCGGGTCACGGGCCGCGGTAGTAGCTTCGCTCGCCGTGCCCGGCGTCCACGATGCGGCGCTCCAGCATCCCGTTGTCCACGAGGGTGTCGAGGATGGAACTCACCGTCGCGAGGTCCAGCACGCACCCGACAATACTGTCGAGTTCGGGTTCCTCGACGTTCGCCTCGGACCACCCAGTGTCGATGACCGCCTCGGTGATCTCGAGGACGTTGTACGCTTCCTCGTGCTCGTGGAGGAAGTGGACGATCTCGTTCTCGATGGAGTAGCGCTCCTCCCCCTGCTCGAACTGCGTCTTGCTGATGGGCACACCGGGTGTTGGGTGTCGGCGTCCGATAGCGTGTTTACCGAGACGTTGCAGTCAGTCGGCTATCGGCGTTCGTGTGTACAGATGGTTGGTTGTGCGGGTTTCAGGGCGGGCGGCGTCGTGGCGAATCGGCTTCTTTGGGGTGTGTTAGGGTTCGAGAATAGGGAAAAGGGCGTGTACACGGAAATCGGTGTTTCGTGTGCACATTCAGGAATCGATTTCTCAGCGCATCTGACCCCGTGGAGTTGTGTGTAGTTAGCCTAGAAGAGAACCAGTGTTGAAGGAAAAATCTCAGTTCTGGTCAGACTAGCTTTCTGTTTCGGCGGAAGGAAACGTACTATGAAGAATTCCGAAGATAAAGACAACTTGATTCAGAGAAGGAGAGGGATCATAATAAGAGACCGCGAGGTAAGCAATCAGGAGGAGTGTTGACGCTCTGGTGGCGTTTTTCCCTACGACCTCTGTATCAGAGATGCCGAGGGAATCAGCAATCCATAGCGATATAGAAACTGTAATCTCAATTCCTGCTTCGGCCAACCAGTCTGGTTCTGACTGATTCGCGGTGCTTTTTCGTGTCGTAGTTGCCGTAGAGAGACTAACGGCGAGTTCCTTCGATGGCTGGTTCAGGGTTGCGAGAGATGCAGCAAGTTCCTTCGATGGCTGGTTCAGGGTTGCGAGAGATGCAGCAAGTTCCTTCGATGGCTGGTTCAGGGTTGCGAGAGATGCAGCAAGTTCCTCCGACGGCTGGTTCAGGGTCGCGAGAGACGAAGCCAATTCCTTCGACGGCAGGTTCAGAGTCGCGAAAGATCTAAAGATCGATGAACTCGCCCGATCCATATCGGAGTCCGAGTTGCTCTTTTTCTCGTCCGACGGGCCGGACTCCTCATCTGAATCTGTCATCCGGTATCACTCGTCCTTCTACCAAGTGAGGGTTCGGTATGAACGTTTCTCACACAGTCGCCGATTTTCATATGGCGGTGTGTCCGCTGTTCTGGCGAACAGCGGTGCGGCGTGTTTTGAATTGGTGGCCTTAGCCACACCCTCGAAGTGACACTCCGGCGGAACATTGACGTGCCGACACTGAGTGGCCTCGCGTATGTCGGGGGACGAACGCGACGACCACGGGGCAAACGGCCACAGGAAACGCCACACCCACCCGAAACCGCACAACCGGACCGGGACCGCGCAGTTCAACGGCCTCGCCGTCATCTTCCGGGTGCTGTCCCGGGTCATCCCGCCGAAGTTCTTCGACGTGATTTTCGGCGCGGCGACGGTCGGCGGTGCCGGCGCGGTGGCGTACTGGCTCTGGACCGACGTGCAGGCGAACTTCCCGAGCGAGGCGTTCAGCATCCCCGAGTACGTGATTCCGGCGTTCGTGGCGTTCGCCGTCGGCGCGGTGTACCTCGGACTGCGTCGCGACTCCCAGTGCCCGCAGTGCGGTGCGGTGTTCTCGCTGCGGCGCGAGGAGGTCGAACTGGAACGCGACCAGCACCCGGAGGCGCCCGACGAACTCCTCGTGCGTCGAGACGCCTCGTGTGCGCAGTGTAGCTATGAGAACGGGGAGAAGTTCTGGCGGGAGGAGTCCGAGCAACCCGAACTGCAGTAGGGGCGGCGGTGTCGACACCCGGGGCGCGTCAGGCCATCCCGTGCTTCCAGCCGATCTTGACCAGCAGCGCGTTCATCGGGTACGTGAAAACCGCGCCGACCAGGAGGCCGAGCGCCCCGAAGCCCCAGAACGCGGCCTCGGTCGGGTCCGGGGGCGGATGCCCGGCGACTGCCGGAGTGACGTACCGCATCACGAGTCCCATCCCGAGCATCACCGTAATCATCGAGAAGAACTCGGCACGCCCACCCTTCAGGACGGCCTCGACCCAGCCGATGTCCTCCATCTTCTTGAACGACACCGACTGGAACAGGAACCATCCGAACGCGAACCCGACCGCGTACTCGACCCAGAACTCGACCCAGAAGGAGGTGTCGAGCAGGCGCATCGCGGCCATCGCGGTTATGATACCGAGGCCGTCTCCACCCACGCAGTGGACCACGGCCCCGGTCACCTTCCGGCGTGGCTTCGAGACGTACTCGTGGTGGGCCGACGCCGCGTCCTCGCCCTCCACGTCGGCGATACCCGGCGGGCGACACGTCCACCAGTAGAGGGCGAGTCCGATCACCGAGAAGAAGAAGACGATGATGGGCCACGCCCCCTTCAGCGCGGTGTTCACGTTGGTGTTGACCGACAGCGTGTCGCGCAACACCCAGACCGCGCCGAGCAGTCCGATGGTGTACCAGGGAACGACGAACCACGGTTTCGTGAGGAAGTTCAGGAACTCGAAGGTCATGGGGTATCGTGAATCGCTAGGTGGTTCTCCGGCGTTTCGCCGGGGCGATGTTCGAGTGACCGGTCAGTCGGCGGGGTGAGCGTGCTCGCCGTGTCCTTCCTCCGCGACGTCCGAGCGGTGGAGCCAGTAGAGGACCAGGAAGAGTCCGGTCGCGAGGACGTTGAGCACCAGTTTGTACCCCATCTCGATCTCCACTTCCGCGATGGTGACCGCCGACGGGTCCGGGATGATGCCCGCGCCGAGGAACAGGAAGTGGATGACGAACCCCGTAAGCACCGCCGCGGCGAATATCATCCCCGACAGGACGGCCGCGAATTTCGTGCCGTAGTACTCGCGGTACGCGTCCACGATCGGCGGCACGATGAGGTCGGCGTAGATGTAGGAGAGCACCGACCCGAACGGGAGTCCGTTGCTGAACAACACCGCGGCGAACGGAACGTTCCCCACCGAACAGACGAACGTGGCGACGCCGATGCCAGCGCCCAGGACTGCAGTCCAGAAGACGTACACCGGTAGCCCGAACGTCGCTCCGGAGAACACCGTCGTCCAGACCTGCTCGGGGATGAACCCCGCGACGAGACCGGCGAACACGAACCCGATGGCGATTTCGTCCCAGAGCATCCCCCACTCGGACCACTGCTTGTCCGCCAGCGCCTTCCATCCCGAGAGCGACGTCGCCTGCTCGCGGATGGTCGTGTTCGCTTCCTCGGGGTCGAAACTGTCCTTGCAGGACGCAGAGCAGAAGTAGTACGTCTGGCCGTCGTGCTCGATAGAGTAGTCGGCGTTCTCCGGGTCGACCTCCATCCCGCAGACGGGGTCCCGAGCGGTCAGCGTGTCCTCGTCGAGGACGTTCTGGCGCGCCTGCTCGACGACCTCGTCGGGGACGAGGTAGATGAATCCGAACGCCATCAGGCCGATGAGCATGAACCCGCCGACGATGTCGGCGAGCAGGAACTGCCAGCCGAGCAGGAGCCAGATGACGACGCCGATCTCGATGACGAGATTCGTCGACGCGAACATGAACGCGCCGAGGGTGGCGGCGGCGGACCCGCCCTTCTTGAAGAGGTTCTTCGCAGTGGCGATGGCGCTGTACGAACACGACGAGGAGACGAATCCGAACAGCGTCCCGTAGCCGAGTTCCCGCGGGCCGTGACCCTCGAGGAGGTTCGAGATGGTCTCACCGGAGGTCCAGGCTTCGACGCCGCCGGCGATCGCGAACCCGATGACCAGCGCCCACCACGTGATCCACGCCATCGCGGCGGTCGTCGTCACGAACTGCCGTGTGCTCTCGACGAAGAACGTCGACAACGGCTTCGTCGTGGTGAACACGCCGATGGCGACAGTCGCGAGCGCGATGACCGAGAGTATCGCGTAGTCCGTTCGGTCCATGTCTCTAAATACGGGTTACCGGACTAACTCGATTGTGGCACGAATCTTCGGGGTGTCTCGGTGCGTAGATTTTGAAATCCAAAGTTCGCTCTCGCTGTTCAGGGCGGACTCAAACCGTGGTGAGTACGCGAGGGAGTCTGGACGCCGTCGTCACAGGAAGCGCTAGTGGGTCGGTCCGGCGACCCGAGATTATCCCTCACGTTCGAGCAACTCCTCGGCGTCCTCCTGCAGCGACTCCTCGAGGCCGCCGGTCTCCGCGAGCGTCGCCAGCAGGTCGTCACAGTCGGCGTCCGCCATGCCGTTCAGCGCGCGGCGGCGCAGCGACCCGCGCAGGCCACTTAGTTGCACGAGCAGCGCGAGTTTCTCGCACTCGCCGGCCGAGATCAGGTCGTCGATCGCGTCCTCGCGTTCGTGGCGGCTCGGCGTCTTGTTCACCGCCGTCCTGAAGTTCTCCTTCGCGGAAGCCATCGTCCCCTGTACGACGGCCGTATCGGGAATAAGTTCTCCGGCTGAAACGGCGAGAGTGTGTTGTTTGGTGGGGACGAACCTGGAGAAACGAGTCTGTGATTGGGGCGCAAAATCGATGGAGACGATGACTCGTGTGTACATGGTGGTGGGTGTTCGGACGTCGAAGCAGTCCCGGTTCGTCGGCCGTCGTCGAAGGCCCCGCTACAGCGACAGAGAATCAGGAGACAAGGTAGGGAAGACAATCGGTAGACCACGAAGTATTTACAGTGTTACATTGTGGTTTCGTTTTATGAGGTCCCCGACACGACGCGCGGCGCTCGCCGTCTGCGTCGCCCTCCTCCTCGTCACCGCCGGCTGTAGCGGCGGGACGACCCCGACTAGCACTACCACGTCGCCCGACACCACCACGACCGGTGCCACCACCACGACCAGCGCCCCGGCCACCACAACTTCGACCGGCACCTGGTCGCCGAACGCCAGCGTGGAGCAGTACCCGCCGGGCGTCGCGGCGAACGGCACGCTCACGAACCGCACCACCCTCCTCAACGCGCACTTCGACGCGACGGCGAACGAATCGGTAGTGCACACTATCGAATCGAAGACCGCGAACGAGCACGTCGTCCGCCGCTTCGCACACGCCGCGGGCGGGATGCCGACCTACCGCACAGTCAATCGCACGACCGACGGAAAGCAGTTTGTGACGGAGTCCTACCTGACGCGCTCGAACTGCTACAGCCGGGCCGCCGTCCCCAACCGAACGGTGTACACCGTCACGCAGAACTCCACCTCCTACGGCAACTACTGTAGACCAAACGGCCCATTCGTGGGCCCACGGCTCCACCTCGATTCCGCCCTCATGGCCGGGAACTACAGCGTCAACGGCACCGTCGAACGCAACGGCCGGACGCTCGTCCAACTCACCGCCGACGAACCCTCGAAGAAAGCGAAGGAACTGTCGACGACGTCGTACGAGGGGACGGCGCTCGTCACGCCCGAGGGCGTCATCTACAGTGTCGATATGTCCATGGTCCAGGAGATCGACGACAGCAAAGAATCCTACGAGGAGTCGATGACGCTCGACACCAGCGTCGACTGGTCCGGGCCGCCGCCGTGGATGGGCGACCTCCCACATCTCTCGATCTCGGTGGTCGAAGACGGGCACGCGCTCGAAATCCGGAACACCGGCGGGCCAGCCCTCCCGGCGAACGTGTCGTTCGAGGTCTACGTGGAAAACGCGACCGAGCACCGGGTGCCCCACATCAGCCCTCTTGGCGAGCACGGGACCGTCACCACTGACGCGCGACTCGAGTCCGGCGACGCCGTCTACGTGACTGCGGGGGCCGATGGAAACGCCTCGTCGTTCGCACTCCACAACGAGCAGGCGCGCGGGGAGTACACCTTCACGGCCGTCATGGTGTACGGTGAGCACGGGAACACCGTCTACTCGCTGGTGACGGGCACTCGGGGCTGGTGAACGAGCGAGAGAACTGACGTACCGCGGGCACCGTTCGGGGTTACTGCTACGCTCCGGGACGGTCTGTCTGCTTGTCTGGCGAACAACGGTTCGAGGTTTTTTTGATCAGTGGCCTTAGCCACACGGTCCCGACAGCGTCACGATAGCCGTCGCGCAACCGCGCGAACGCCCGCGCCGAGCGCGACGGACACGCCGTAGAACGCCAGCAGGATGGCGAGATACAACACCGGGTTCGTCGACGCAAGGTCGAGCGTGGCCGCGTTGAGAAGGTTCACCGCGATCACGACGAGGTAGCCCGGGAGCGCGAGGGCGCGAACCACGGCGAGGAGTGCGCTGCCGTCGGGAATGTCGACGAGAGCGACCACCCAGAAGGCGCTGAGTAGCGCGAATACCACCCATACCGACGGGTGGGTCAGCGCGCGTCTCGCTCGCGGATTGACTGCCATGCGTGGAGCGACAGAGCTAGTTCAGATAACTGTTCTGCCAGGCCGGCCTACCCCGCGAGTTCGAGGAGTTCGAGCAACAGTTGCGGAATGGCGAGCAACAGCACGCCGGCGACGATGAGCGCGGCGGGAATCCACAGCAGCGACCAGTTCGCGAACAGCCAGAGCGCCAAGCCCGCGAGGACGGCGAGCAGACCGATGATGCGGAAGAGCCACACGAACGCGCCCTCGAGTCCGGCGTCCTGTGCCATCTCCGCGGCTTCGAGTACTTCGTCCATGTGCAGCGGCACTCAGCGGAGCCACTTATGTCGTCGGGCCAGCGCCGGGTCACCCCGGAACCGCCCACCGCTGGTCTCGAGTACGACACGGAGTTAATAACTCGAACCCAGTACATTGCTAGTACGTGCCACCTGTGCCGGCTCTAGTAACAGCTGAATTAATAACCTAGTAGTGGCTACGCTCAGCCAATGACCGAATCGGATCCGTCGGGCGACGAGCACGACCACGACGGGGAACACGACCACACCCACGGCCACAGGGGGCGCGACGGAGCGGGCGACGCACCCGAAGGCGAGCGCACAGTGGAGTTCGCAGTCCCCGATATGGACTGTGCGTCCTGCGCGGGGAAAGTCGAGAACGCGCTCGAGCGCGAGGACGGCGTCGAGCGCATCGACACGCGGCCCACCACCGGGCGTGCGGTCGTCGGATACGACACCGAGCGGAGCGACGAGGATACGGTCGCGACGGCCATCGAGGGCGCCGGTTACGAGGTCGTCGGGCGGTCGGGCGACGGGAGCGACGGCGCGGACGCTTCGAGTGGCGCAGGCGGCGCGGACACAGCAGCCAGCGAGTCGGTGTGGACGAGCACGCGGGCGCTGAAAACGTGGGCGAGCGGGCTGCTCGTCGCGCTCGGGTTCGTCTTCGAGTTCCTCCTGACGGGCCAGAACGCCGTCGTCGCGACGGTGCTCGGGACCGAGGTGCTCGTCGCGGATGCGGCGTTCCTCGCGGCGGTCGCGGTCGGCGGACAGGCCATCGTGCGGAACGGCTACTACTCGCTGAAGAACCTGAGCCTCGACATCGACCTGCTGATGACCATCGCCATCCTCGGCGCCATCGCGGCGAGCGTGGCGTTCGGGGAGCGCCTCTACTTCGAGGCGGCGACCCTCGCGTTCCTGTTCAGCGTCTCCGAACTCCTGGAGCGCTACTCGATGGACAAGGCCCGCGGCTCGATCCGGGAGCTGATGGAGCTATCGCCGGACGAGGCGACGGTTCGACGCGACGGTGAAGAACGCACGCTCCCCGTCGAGGACGTCCACGTCGGCGACGTCGTCGTGGTGCGTCCCGGCGAGAAGATTCCGATGGACGGCGACGTCGTCGAGGGCGAGAGCGCGGTGAATCAGGCGCCCATCACGGGCGAGAGCGTGCCCGTGGACAAGGCCGAGGGCGACGAGGTGTACGCGGGCACCATCAACGAGGGCGGCTACCTCGAAGTAGAGGTGACCGCCGAGTCGACGGACAACACACTCGCGCGAGTCGTGGACCTCGTGGAGGACGCGAACGCAGAGCAGACCGACCGCGAGCAGTTCGTCGAGCGGTTCGCAGACTACTACACACCCGTCGTCGTCACCGCCGGAGTCCTCGTCGGTGTCGTCCCGCCGCTCCTGTTCGGCGGCGCGTGGGCGACCTGGGTCGTGCGCGGCCTCACTCTGTTCGTGCTCGCGTGCCCCTGCGCGTTCGTCATCTCGACGCCCGTCTCCGTGGTCTCGGGCGTGACGAGCGCGGCCCGCAACGGCGTGCTCGTGAAGGGCGGGCGATACCTCGAGTCGATGGGGGACGTCGACGCCGTCGCGTTCGACAAGACGGGCACGCTCACGAAGGGCGAACTCACTGTCACCGACGTCGTGCCGCTCAACGACAACACAGCGGAGGACGTGCTGCGGTGCGCTCGCGGCCTCGAATCCCGGAGCGAGCACCCGATCGGTGACGCCATCGTGGAGCACGCCGAGGACGCGGACGTCGAAAAGCGAGACGTCGATGGGTTCGAGTCCATCACCGGAAAGGGAGTCACCGCAGAGCTCGGTGGAACGACCCACTACGCCGGCAAACCCGGCCTGTTCGACGAACTCGGCTTCGACCTCTCGCACGTCCACGCGACGACGGACGGTGGAGTGGTCACCCGGACGTCACAGAACCTCTGCGAGCGCAACGGCTGCCTCGACCTGCTGGAGGAACTCGTCCCCGAACTCCAGGCCGAGGGCAAGACCGTCGTGCTCGTCGGAACAGCGGACGAAGTGGAGGGAGTCATCGCCGTCGCGGACGAGGTGCGCCCGGAGGCCGCGGCCGCCGTCGAACGCCTGAAATCGCTCGGCCTGGAGCGCACCGTGATGCTCACCGGCGACAACGAGCGCACCGCGCGCGCCATCGCCGAGCAGGTCGGCGTCGACGAGTTCCGCGCCGAACTCCTGCCCGAGGAGAAGGTCGAGGCCGTCGGCGACCTCACCGAGGAGTTCGACGCAGTGGCGATGGTCGGCGACGGCGTGAACGACGCGCCAGCGCTCGCCACCGCGACCGTCGGCATCGCGATGGGTGCGGCGGGCACCGACACCGCCCTGGAGACGGCAGACGTCGCGCTGATGGGCGACGACCTCACGCGCCTGCCGTATCTCTACGACCTCTCGCATCGCGCGAACGGCGTCATCCGCCAGAACGTCTGGACGAGTCTCGCTGCGAAGGCGGTGCTCGCTGCGGGCGTCCCCCTGGGATACGTCCCCATCTGGGCGGCGGTGCTGGTCGGGGACGCCGGCATGACGACGGCAGTCACCGGGAACGCGATGCGCCTCTCCCGGGTCGAACCCGAACTCGAACGGGAGTGACACCGCGTGGGACACGGCGACGAACGTCACGGTCCCGGCGAGCGCGACGACAGCGACGCCGAACACGAGAGTAGCCACAGCGCCGACCAGCCCGGCGACGGCGACCCCAGCAGCCACAAACACGACAGTCACGGCCACGACGGGAAGCACGACCACGGCGGGAATCACGACCACGACAGCCACGACAAGCGCAGCGACAGCGCGCGCACGCTCGGCGTCGTCGCCGCCATCAACGCCGTCGGGTTCGTCGTCGAGTTAGCTGGCGGCCTCGCGTTCGGGTCGGTCGCCCTCCTGAGCGACGCGTTCCACATGCTGTTCGACGCCACCGCGTACGTGTTCGCGTGGGCCGCGGCGGTCGTCGTCGCGCGCAGCGACCCCGGCGAGCGCTGGACGTACGGTCTCGCCCGGGCTGAACCGTTCGCGGCGTTCGTCAACGGGTTGCTGCTCGTCCCCACCGTCGGCTACCTGCTCTACGAATCCTACCAGCGGTTCCTCGACCCCACCGCGATAAACGCCCAGATGACCATCCTCCTGGGCGCGTTCGGCCTCGGCATCAACCTCTTTTCGGTCTACGTGCTGGAGGGCGAGGACCTCTCGTTGAACGAGCGCGGCGCGTACGTCCACCTGCTCGCGGACGCCGCGGGGTCGGTCGCCGTCATCGTCGCCACCGCCGCCGTCGCAGTCACCGGAATCTCGCTGTTCGACCCGCTGGCGGCCGTCGCCGTCGCGGCGCTCATCGTGTGGTCGGCGGTCGGCGTGCTCCGCGAGAGCGTCGCCGTCCTCTTCCAGAAAAGTCCGGTCGCCACGGGCGACGTGCGAGCGGTCGTCGCCGGCGTCCCGGGCGTCCAGCGCGTTCCCGACGTTCACCTCTGGCACCTCCACAGCGACCTGCTCGTGGCCACCGTCTACCTCGTCGACGACTGTGAGACCACCGCGGAGCGCGACCGGGTCGTCGAGCACGTGCACGAGCGCCTCGAGGCGGAGTTCGGGGTCGGGCACGCCACAGTCGAAGCGGTCGGTGAGGCGCACACAGACGCGCACTGCCACGAGTGAGCTAACGTCCCGCCGGTGGTCCCCAGAACCGAAACGCCTATCCGGCCGATTAGGCTGACCTAAACCATGATTGCAGTGGCCGGAACGAACGACGGGCAGCGAGCACCCCAGACGGAGCTGGCTGCCGGACAGCACAGCGGAGGTGTGAATGCCCCGTAACCACGACGCGGTGGTCGTGGGCGGCGGTCCCGCGGGCGCCTCGGCGGCCGTGTTCCTCGGTCGCGCCGGCCTCGACGTGCTCGTCTGTGACCGCGGCCGCGCCTCACTCGACAGGTGCGCGCACCTCGAGAACTACCTCGGGTTCCCGGGCGGCGTCAGTGTCTCGACGTTCCGCGACCTCACCCGTCGCCATCTCGAGGAGACCGGCTGTGCGTACGCGGACGACCACGTCAGCAGTATCACTCGCGTCGACGGCGACCTCCTCGTCGAACGCGAGGAGGGAGACCCAGTTCGCACCGACCGCGTGCTCGCAACCACGAAGTACGGTGCGGAGTACCTCCACGCGCTCGACGACGGCGACCTGTTCCGCGGGGCGGACCGCCGGCACGTTGCCGCGGACGACGACGGAAGAACGGCCGTCGAGGGCGTGTACGCCGCCGGTCCTCTCGTGGGCACCACCGATCAGGCGATCGTCGCCGCGGGCGACGGCGCGGACGTCGCGACGACGCTCGTCGAGGACTGGCTGGTCGACGAACGCGATTTCTGGCGAGCTATCGCGGTCCAGTACTGGGACTGGGTGCGGTACGACACCGAGCGCACCGACGACCGGCGCGAGCACATCGAGTCGTGGGTCCGCGACAGCGTCCCCGACGACGAGAACGTGAGCGAGGAGCGCATCGAGCGGGTCACAGCGTTCGTCGTCGAACACGACCGCTCGCAGTTCGTCGACGACGAAGAACGGACCGACCGCGAGGAACACGGACGCGAGCAGTTGCGGGACGTCCTGAACCGCTGAACCGCCCGTATACTATCGGTGCGGCGTCACTGGACCTGTTCGGCGAACTGCTCCCGGACCTTCGACACCTTCGGCGCGATGTTGACCGTGCAGTAGGCCGCGTCGGGGTTGTTCTCGTAGTAGTTCTGGTGCTCGTCTTCGGCCTCGTAGAACCCCTCTAAAGGCTCTACCTCGGTGACGATGGAGTCCTCGAACGCGTCGCGTTCCTCGAGTTCCGCGACGAACGCCTCGACGAGTTCGCGCTGCTCGTCGTCGTGGTAGAGCACGATCGAGCGGTACTGCGACCCGACGTCCGGCCCCTGGCGGTTCACCGTCGTCGGGTCGTGAACGGTGAAAAAGACCTCCAGGAGGTCCTCGTAGGAGAGTTCGTCCTCGTCGTAGGTGACCTGGACGACCTCGGCGTGTCCCGTGTCCCCCCGGCAGACCTCCCGGTACGTCGGATTCTCCGTGTCGCCGCCTGCATACCCGGAGGTCACGTCGGTCACCCCGTCCAGTTCCTCGAGGGCCGCCTCGATACACCAGAAACACCCACCGCCGAACGTGGCTTGCTTGCTCATACCCGACGTACGGGCGAGAGCGGGTTAACGACACCGGACGACGAAGGAGTGACGACACCGGACGATGAGTGTGATGACGGTCCGAGCACCCACCGGCGAACAACACGCCGAACGCGGAGTCGAACCCGGCCTCGGGTTCGGATTCCAGCGTGTTGCCCCGGAATCGGTTTGGGTGTCCGGTTCGAACCGGGCGTATGGCCGAACTCGACGAGACAGACCGTAGAATCCTCGAGTTGCTCGCAGCGGATGCGAGACGACCGTACAGTGACATCGCGGACGACGTAGGCCTGTCGGCACCCGCGGTCTCAGAGCGCGTCTCGAAGCTCCGGGGGAGCGGCATCATAAACCGATTTACGGTTGATGTCGACCACTCCGCGCTCCGGGGTGGCAGTCAGGTGCTCGTGACGCTGTCGCCGACGCCCGGCGACGAGGACGCGGTCCGCGAGTCGGTCAGTGCGGCCGACGCTGTCGAGCACGTGTTCGTCACGGCGTCCGGGGACGTCGTCTGCGTGGCCAACGTTCCCGTCGAGAACGTCCGTTCCTGGGTGACCGACGTTGTCGACCGCGACGTCCTCGGGTCGTACGACGTCGAGGTGCTCGCGGAGTCCGCGTGGAACCCGAGCGTCGGGAACGACATCGCGCTCGCGTGTGCCGAGTGCGGGAACACCGTGACGAACGAGGGGGAAACGGCGGAGGTCGGCGGCGAGCGCCACCACTTCTGCTGTTCGTCGTGCCGCGCGCGCTTCGAGGAGCGCTACGAGCGACACGAGTCGGCGGCGTAGGACAGTACGCCTAAACCGCAGGTCGACCGATAGGGAGTATGCGCCGGAACACCTTCGTGAAACTGTCTGCCGTGCTGTTCGGGCTGGTGTTCGTGAGTTTCGTGGTGCTCGGGTTCAGTCGTCTCGTGCTCCCGTACCGGACGGCGCGACTGCTCGCGGCGCCGACGCTGTTCGCGGCGAGCGTGCTGGCAGTCGTGCTACTCGGACAGGCCGTGCTCTCGGTCGTCGGCGTTTCGGAGATCGAGTGACGAGAGTGGGATGACCACGAGAGAAGCCCAGGCAGACCATTCAGACAGACTGACCAGTATTACTGGACAATAAATCTGGCCAGTTGTATTATGTAAGAGGCCCAGACAGCAGGATTGTTCAACAATTCCATCCAGACCGACTGGCCAATACATCCAGTCAACTGTACTGACCAAATCGACTACACACATTGAGTGTATGGCCTGGGTAGAAGAACTGGCCAGACCGCCTGACTAACTGAACTGTAGACAATGTCTGGCCAATCGATCGAGATGAACGAACGGGCCAGATTGCCAACGTAGTTCTTCTGGAGCTGTCGAGACAGGAACCGACCTTAGAAGAACAGTACTACTGACCAGTAATACTGCGCAGACAGTACATTTAGACGTACTGCCTGGACGTACTCTCTAGATGTGGCGACGATCAGGAGGTGCCGCGTTGACTGGTACCGGAGACGTGAAAGATGTCGAAGACCCAGACAAGCCAGCAGACATATCGGGGGTGGCAAACAGTGCGGACAAACGACATCACCTACAGAAACACTAGCCAATAAAACTGCACAGTATTACTGACCATACTGACTACCTGGGTCGGCCGGTGGAGAGCGACACAGCAACCACTCGAAGCGGCGAGCGGAGAGTCGTGAGGCACCGTAGAGAAAGTGACCAGTTGACTCTCCGGGAGATATAGGTACACGGGCGCGGAAACAGGTGGACGATGAGCGACGACGCCCCTGGTCCCGACACCCGGCGCGCGGTGCTCGCCCTCCTCTGTGTCCTCGGCCTGATCGCCGCGTCGACGGCAGCGCCCGCGCTCGCGGGCGACACGCCGCTCGGCGGCCTCGACTCCCCGCAGGCACCGAGCCAGGTGCCGGAGTTCCTCCTGGAGATGGACGCCCTGAACTGGCTGTTCGGTGACGAGCCACCACAGACACCGAGTGGCGCCGGAAGCCTGCTCGGCGCACTCACTCCCGGCCAGTCGACGAGCGTCGGCGGCGCGATATCGAAGTCAGCGCGAGCGCTGGCGAGCCAACCGCACTTCGTGGCCACGGCACCCAGCCGGACGTACTGGCGGACCGGCGCGTACGTCGAGTACACCGGATCTGGATGGCAGAATCGGGATGGTGCGTACAGGACGGGGAGCGCCTCGGACCCGGTGCGGGAGACTCGGGAGTTGTCGATGACGTACACAGTGACGCTGAAGCGGTCGACGACGTCCCTCCCGGTGGTCTGGCGGCCACTCGACGTGAGTCTGAGCGACGTTCCGGACTGCGGTTGGGGGGAGGACTGTAACGTCGACCTCCAGTACTGGACCACTGGCAGTGTTCGTGCGCCGTCCGGACTCGAACCCGGAACTACCTACAAGGTCGCCGCGAGCAAGCCACCACGGGGCGAGGAGGCGCTGACGGCCGCCGGAGACGGTGACGAGTCGACGAGAGGCTACCCCACCTCCGACTACTCGGAGGTGTCGACGACGTCCCGGGTCCGGTCGCTCGCCGCGCAGGTGACGGACGACGCGGATACGCGCTACGGGAAGGTGAAGGCCGTCGAGCGCTACCTCGAGGAGTCGAAGATGTACTCGCTGTCGAACGGGACGGCGGCGGGCGATAACGTCGTGGACGAGTTCCTCTTCGAGCAGAACGCGGGCTACTGCGAGCACTTCGCGTCGAGCATGGCGGTGATGTTGCGCACGCAGGACATCCCGGCGCGGTACGTCGTCGGCTACGCGGGCGGCGAACGCGTCGGCGAGAACAGATACCTCGTTCGCGGTGCGGACGCCCACGCGTGGGTCGAGGTGTACTTCGAGGGCGTCGGCTGGGTCCGCTTCGACCCGACGCCGAGCGCACCACGGCAGGCGACGGACGAGGCGCTCCGCGGCGACTCGACGTACCGGGTGAGCCTGAACGGAACCGCGACGCCCGGCGAGCGCGTCACCGCGACGGTGACCGCAGCCGGGGAACCGGTGTCGGGCGTCTCTGTGACGGTGAACGGTGAGTCCGTCGGCGCGACCGACCACGACGGCGAGGTGGCGTTCACGGTGCCGTACGCGGAGGAGATCGACATCGACCTGCGGGGGACGAACGTGTCGGCGACGGGTGGTGCTGCAGAACTCGTGGCCGGTCCGTCCGCGGGTGGGGTGACTACGGCGAGAGGGCTACGCCTCGATACAGTCGGAAGTCCACCCGGCGTCGACCGCGCGGTAGTCGCGAACGTGCCCCCACCGAAGATCGCGGGAGAAATCGAGGCCGCGACGGGGCGAAACGGAAGGTCGACAGATCAGGGTGGGAGAGTGACAGCGCAAGACGCCGACGCGTTCGGGAACGACAGTGGGGAGAACGGGACCGACCACACGTTCCCGGTCAACGCGGACGTGAGCTTCCAGTTCCGGAGCGACGTCGAACCCGGGTCGACAGTGACGCTGCAGGCGTTCGTCGGCAGCAAGCGGTTCCCGGGCGCGACAATCCGGCTGGCGGGGGAGCGGGTCGGGAAGACGAATCAGCGCGGCGTCCTCGAGGTGACCATCCCGGAGGACGCCAGCGGCGTCCTCGAAGTGACGGCGTCGAGGGGGGACATCACGCAGACGGAGACGTACCCGGTCGACGGACTGGTAGTGTCGGTGTCGCCGTCGCTGGTCGCGCCGCTGCCGTGGACCGAGGCGACCGCGCGCGTGACGTCCGGCGGTGAGGCGGTGACCGGCGCCGTCGTGGAACTCGACGGGGAGGTCGTCGGGCGGACCGGCGAGGACGGAACAGTTAACTTCGAGATCCCGCTCTCCCGCGTTCCACAGGTGTCGTCCGCAACCGCCGACAAGCACGCAGTGACGTACGTGGACGGCGTGCTGCCGGCGTTCGCGGTGACGGTTCTCGCGGCTCTCGTGGCGCTGGCCGGCGGCGTCCGTGCCGTGCGTCGGCGAGGCGTCACGGTAGACGACGCGGTGACGCTGCTCGTTCGCGCGGTGAACGAGGCCGCTTCAGCAACGGTCCGCGCGGTGGTTGGGGTCGCGGACGCGCTGGAGAAACTCGCGGCGGAGTTCCGGGACGCGTCCCGGGACGGGTGGCGCGGCGTCCTGGAGTGGCTGGCGTCGCTCCCGGGACGGGTCCGCGCGCCGGCCGTCCGGGCGTGGCTCACAGGCGTGCTCGCCGCGGTGCGCGAGGAACGCTCGGGCGGCACGAGCGGCGTGTCAGACGACCAGCGGGGCGACGACGCCGGGGCGTCGGGGCGTCTGCAGTCCGTGTGGTGGCGGTTCGTCTCGCTCGTCGGCGTGGAGCGCTGGGAGACGAAGACGCCCGGCGAGGTGGCGCGGCGTGCGGTACGCTCGGGGTTCCCGAAGCGCCCCGTGTACGCGCTGACGAACGCGTTCCGCGACGCGGCCTACGGTGGTCGCCCGGAGCGCGAGCACGCGGAGCGCGCGCAGTCGGCGCTGAGCGAACTCGGCGATAGCGACGAGGAGGAGAGCGGCCAGCAGAGCGCGGAGGGGGACCGATGAGCGTCAGTACGCGCGAGACGGTGCTCGCGGCGGTCGGCGTCGCCGGCGTGGCGTTCGCCGTCGGGGCGGCGGTCGGACTCGCGCCAGCCGCCGTCACCGGGGTCGTGACCGCTGTCGATGCGACCGTCGTGACGGGCGTGCTCGGCGTGGGACTGCTCGGGTACGCGTTCGCCCGGCGGCGGCGGAACGACCGGAGAAACGGCGAGTCGCGACTCGCGGGAACGCGAGACGAGGGCGACGCTGACAACTCCGGCGGACGGTTCGACGACGACCTCGAACTGGCGTCACGGGACGTAGCCACGCCGGACGTGCAGGGCGCCAGAGAGGACGTCCGGGAGCGCGTGCGAGAGACAGCGGTTCGCGCTTACGCCCGTCGTCACGGCGTCTCGCGGGAGGACGCCCGGAACTCGGTGGCCGAGGGCGCGTGGACCGACGACGTCGTCGCGGCGGCGTTCGCGGGCGACGAGCGCGCGCCGCGATTCCCGCTCCGGGAGCGCCTCCGTGGGTGGGTCCACCCGGACCGCGCGTACCGGCGGCGCGCGAAGCGGGCGGTCGACGCCGCGCACCGACTCGCCACGGAGGGGTCGCAGTGACCCGGAGTTCGCGGTTCGTGGGCGGCCTGCTGGCGACGCTCGTGCTCGTGGCGGCGGGCGTGGCGAGCGGCCGGGCGACGTTGTTCGTCGCGGCGGCAATTCCACTGGTGTTCGTCGCGTACGGCGCGCTCTCCTCCCCGCCGCCCGCCGAGGGTGTGCGGGTCGAGCGAACGCTGTCCGAGTCGTCACCGCTCCCGGGCGACCGCGTGGCGGTGACGCTGACGGTGCGCAACGAGACGGACTCGGTGCTCGCAGACGTGCGCGTCGTGGACGGCGTCCCCGACGACCTGCGGGTCGTGTCCGGGACGACGGAGGGGGCGTTCGCGCTCCCGCCCGGCGACGAGACGACGCTCTCGTACGCAGTCGTCGCGGACCGCGGGCAGTTCGCCTTCGACCCGCCGACGGTGCGCGTCCGCGGCGCGAGCGCGTCGGCTGACCGGACGGTCCGCCGGCCCGCGGACGGCGACGACGCACTGGTCTGCAGGGTGAACGTGGCTGACCTGCCGCTCCGCCGCCAGACGACGGCGCACGCGGGCGCGCTCCCGACGGACACGGGCGGTCCGGGCATCGAGTTCCATTCGACGCGGGACTACCAGCACGGTGACCCCGTGAGCCGCATCAACTGGCGGCGGTACGCGAAAACCGGCGACCTCTCGACGGTGAACTACCGGGAGCGCCGCGCGGCGGCGGTCGTGCTGGTCGTGGACGCCCGCGAGGAGAGCGACATCGCCGCGCAGTCGGGGACGCCCTCGGGCGCGTCGCTGTCGGCCTACGCCGCGGCGCAGGCGGTCAGCCCGCTGGAGGCTGCGGGCCACCAGGTCGGCGTCGCGGTGTTCGGCGTCGACGACCCGTTGACGGACGCAGACGACCCCGCGTGGGTGCCGCCGGGGACCGGCGACGCACATCACGCGCGCCTGGCGACGGTGCTCGATACCGCGCTCGAATCGCCGGCGGACGCAACGGACGTCGAGAGCGAGGCCGGCGACGAAGACGGCTCCGGCCCGGACGAACCGGGGTCGAGCGACGGCGAAGCGAGCGAGCGGGCGCCCCCTGCTGCGGCGCCAGACGGCGGCGACGACTGCATCGGCCGGCTGGCCGGGCGGCTACAACCCGGCGTGCAGGTGGTGGTGTGCTCGCCCGCGCTCGACGGGTTCGCTGCGGACCTGGCGCGCCGCCTGCGCGCGGACGACCACCGCGTGACGGCGGTCTGCCCGGACGTGACGGCGACGGACACGCCGGGGAACACGCTGGCGGCGGCGGACCGCGCGCTCGCCGTCGACTCGCTGCGCGCGACCGGCGCGCGAGTGGTGGACTGGTCGCCCGAGGAGTCGCTCTCGCAGGCCGTCGCGCGCGCCACTGCCGCCGTCGAGGATGGGAAACGATGACCGGCGACGCGACAGTGGTTCGTCGACCGTCCACGCTCACCGGCCTCGCGGTTCTCGCGGTGGTCGTGTTCGCCGCGAACGACGCCGCCGTGACCTACGACGTGCTCGCGTTCCTCGCCGTGGCGGGCGGCGGCGTGCTCGGACTCGCAACCGGGCTGGCGTCCCGGGACGAACCGCTCGCAGTGTTCGCGTCGTCGATGCTGATGCCCGTCGGCGGCGTCGCGGTGCTCGCCGCCGCCGGGTTCTCACTCGCCGACCTCCCGCTGCTGGAGGGCGTGCTCGACCCGCTGGTGCTGGTGGCGCTCGCCGCCGCCGGGTTCGGCGCCGTCGCGGCGTTCACCGGCGGGGTCGGCGGCGGAGCGGTCGGGCGCGCGTTCTCCGTCGTCGTCGCGACGACGATCCTCCCGTTCCTTGCGGCGGTCGTGGCGTTCCTCGGAAACATCGGGTCGGATGCTCCGCTCGTCGACGTCGTCGCCGGCGCGTCTCGGGCCGTCGCCCGTCTCGTCGTCGCGCCGACCGGAACCGGCGTCGACGTGGTGGTGTTCGTGGTGGTGCTCGCCGCCGCTGCTCGCGCGCTCGCCGGGGGAGTCACCGCCGCGCCGCTCGCGGAACTCGCGCCGAGAGCGCGCCGGAGCCAGGTGGCTCGCGCGAGCCAGACCGTCGTGTCGGTCTGTCTCTCCGTGTGGCGACTGCTGGCGGTGCTCTGGGGCCTGTTCTTGGTGGCATTCGTCTTCGGCTTCGGCACTGGGCTCGTGGACCCGCTCCCCGACGCCCTCCTCGCACTCGTCGGTGGAATGGCGTCCTCGAGCGTGCTCCGAGTCGTGCTGCTCGTCGTCGTCGCCGTGTCCGGTGTCGTCGCTGGCGGCCTGCGACTCGCGCGCCTCGTCACCGGTGACGTGAGCGACGGCCTGCGTCGGGTCGCGCCGACGGCGGGCAGTGGCGTGCTCGCCGTCGTCGTCGGCGTCGTGTACGCCCAGCCGCTCGTCCGCGGCGTGGTCGAAGCGCTCCCCGAACAGTCCAGAGAACTGGCTGGCGAAACCATCCGAGTGTTCGGCACGCCGACGCTCGCGCTCCTCGGCCTCGTCGTCCCGCTCGTCTGTCTCTCGGCGCTCCTGCTCGCGTTCGCCGGACTGGGACGGCTGCGCGCCATCCCGAAGCGGGGCGCGCCCGCGGCCGTCGCCGCCGCCGGCCTAGTGCTCGCCGGCGCGTTCGCCGGCGTCCAGAACGCGGCGCCCGGGTTCGTGTTCGCACTCGTCGCCGCGGGTATGGTGGTCTGGGACGTCGGCGAGTACGGCGTCGGCCTCGTCGCGGAACTCGACCGGCGCGCGCCCTCTGCCCGCGCCGAGTTCGTGCACGTCGGCGCGGCAGTCGGCGTCGGTCTCGTCGCGTACTACGGCACGAGCGTCCTCCACGACCTCACTGCTGGCGTCGGCACGCCGGACGGGGCGACGGCGCTCGCCGTGCTCGTGGGCGGCGCTATCGGCGTCGCCGCGCTCGTCGCCGCGCTCGCGGAGTGACGGTCGGACCCGGGGACGACGACGCGAAGAACAGCGGACGCGGTGGCGTGTCCGGGGCCCGTTGGCTGGTGGGTCGTCGGCTCGCGGTCACGGTGACCCGACGACGGCGAGCACCTCAGGAGCCTCGTACACGCGGTAGCGCTCCGAGCCGGAGACCTGTTCGACGATGCCCTCGCTCTCGAGCGCGTCGACGGCGTCGTACACTGCCTGCCGGGAGCGGCCAGTCGCGTCGATGGCGCGGGGCGCCGTGAGGTAGGGTTCCTCGAAGACGTAGTCGACGACGTCACGGACTGCGGGACGGGACGGGAACTTCGCGTGGTAGGTCTCCTGGAGGGACTGGAGTTCCACGCCACAGTCGTAGGCGTCGATGGCCTGCTCGGCGATCGCGTTCAACACGAACGAGAGCCACTGGTCCCACGCGCCGTCGCGGCTCACCTCGAGGAGGTAATCGAGGTACCGCTGACGGCGGCGGTTGAAGTACGCGCTCAGATAGAGGTACGGCTCCGGCAGGAGGCCCGCGTCGTACAACTGGAGCATCATCAGGAGGCGGCCGAGCCGGCCGTTGCCGTCGTAGAACGGATGGATGGTCTCGAACTGGTAGTGCGTGATGGCGACGTCCACGAGCGGCGGGTGGGATCCGCTGTTGATGTACGTGACGAGCTGTTCGAGGAGAATCTCGACGGTGTCCGGGTTGGCGGGGACGAAGCGCGCGTTCGCCGCGGAGCCGTCGGGCGACCCGATGTAGACGGGAACGTCGCGCAACTCGCCGGGGTTGGCGTCGACGCCGCGGGCGTCACTGAGCAGCGTCTCGTGGAGGTCGCAGATCAACTCGACGGAGATGTCCTCGCCGGCTTCGAGGCGCGCGAAGCCTTCGCGGACCGCGTCGACGTAGTTGTACGCCTCGCGGACATCCTTCGAGTCGGCGGCCGCTCGCTCCGGGGAGGTCTCGATGTCGTGGAGGATGATGTCCGAAACGGTGACGTTCGTGCCCTCGATCTGGGAGCTGGTGGCGGCCTCGCGAACGACGAACGGCGCGATGAGGAGGTTCTCGTTGTCCACGCTGCGGTGGAGCGTGGCGAGGCGCCCGAGCGCGTACTGGGCGTCGCCGTACACCCGCATCGCGTCGTCGGTGAACTCGAGGTCCGGGGGGAGGCTCGCCGGACGGTAGCACGGCAGGCCGTTGTGGCGGTCGACGGTTCCCGGCCCGTCCGCGAAGTCCTCGGCGTCCATGTTGACGTAGCGTTGCGAGTGCACCCACCTAAATCTACCTACCGGGCATAAATTGACTTAGGGGGCGGATATTCCGGGCTGTGTCGTCGTATTCGCGAGTCAGTTGACAATCAGCCGAGCCCGCGAGGCAGACAACACCGCGACCATCCACAAGGTACTTGTCCGGATTCGGTGAACCACCGACAACCGGTATGGGGGAAGCGGGCACAGTGACACGACTCCGGCGCGGACTCCCCGCAGTTCGCGCAGCGCTGGCTCGCCGCGTGAGCGTCGACGCGCGGGCGCTGGCGGCGTTTCGTGTCGGCGTGGGCGCGCTGTTGCTCGCGGACCTGGCGTTGCGCGCACGAAATCTGACCGCGTTCTACACGGACGCGGGTGTTTTGCCGCGACCACTGCTGGCCGAACAGTATCCGGCGTTTGCAGCGTTCTCCCTGCACGCCCTATCGGGCGCAGCGTGGTTTCAAGTCGTGCTGTTCGCGGTGGCGGGCGTCGCCGCGCTGTGTCTGTTGGTCGGCTACAGAACGCGCCTCGCAACCGTCGTCTCGCTAGTCCTGCTGGCGTCCCTCCACGCCCGCAACCCGCTGGTGTTGAACGCCGGCGACTCCCTCCTACGGCGACTCCTGCTGTGGGGCGCGTTCCTGCCGCTGGGCGCGCGCTGGAGCGTCGACGCGGCCGGGGCGTCCCGACGTTCCAGTGTGCGTGACCACGTCGCCAGCGTGGCGTCTGCGGCGCTGTTGGTCCAGGTGGTGTTGGTGTACGTGGTCAACGCGGTGTTGAAACTCCGCGGGGACGCCTGGCTGTCGGGTGACGCGGTGCGGGTGGTGTTCGCCCTCGACCAGTTCACCGTGTTCCTGGGGGACGCCCTGGCGCAGTATCCGGCGCTCCTCGAGATGGCCAGCCACGTGTGGCTCACGATGCTCGTGGCGTCACCACTACTCATCGTACTGGCTGGGCGGCGTCGGGCGGTGTTTGCGGGGCTGTTCGCGAGCGTCCACCTCGGCATGCTGCTCACGATGCAACTCGGCCTGTTCCCGCTCATCTCGGTGGTCGCGCTCGTTCCGTTCCTCCCACCAGTGGTGTGGAACGAACTCGCAGCGTGCGTCCCGGAGCGTCCCCAGAACGCACTCTCGCGCACGCGAAATCGGCTCGCCGGCGCGCTGCCGTTCGCGCCGAGGCGGCCGACAGCGAGCGCTCGAATCGACACCAGTGGCGGCCTGCGGGCGGCCGTCGGTCGGTGGAGGGCGCGCGTCACGCCGGCGGTCGCGGCGGTGTTCCTGGCGTTCGTGCTCGTCTGGACGGCGATGTCCGTCGGCCTGGTCGCGACGCCCGACAGCGTCGCGTCGACCGTCGACCCCGAAGAGCGCCGGTGGGACATGTTCGCTCCCGAGCCACTGAACGTCGACGGGTGGTACGTCGTCCCGGGCGAACTCGCGTCGAGTGAGGGCGCGCGAAGCGAACGCGTCGACGCGTTCCACGGCGGCGCCGTCAGGTGGACGAAACCGCCGGACGTCGCCGCCACCTACCCCACCGCACGGTGGCGGAAGTACCTCGTGGACCTGTGGCGGAGCGACGACGTCGCGCTCCAGCACGCGTTCGCGGACTACCTGTGTACGGAGTGGAGCGCGAACCACGAGTCCACGCTCGTTCGGGTCGCGCCCCACTACGTCACCGAGCGGGTTCGCCTCGGCGCGCCGGACCCGACCGAGCGCATCCGCCTCGTGGAGCACGCGTGCGCGCCGGCGGACAGCCAGGAATCCTGAGAGCGGCAATCGAGACCTGTCGAAACGGAGACCAGAACGGGTATCGATACTGCCCAGTCGATGCCGGGTGGCGGCGCGTTACCCGCCGATTGGCGTCGGTTTGGCCTCGCCAGTCCGTGCGTTGACAATTACCGCGGACGATGCGGTGTGTATGCCAACGAGACGGCAACTGCTCCGCAGCGGTGGGACGGTGGGACTGATAGCGCTGGTCGCTGGCTGCGCGAGACCGCCGAGTTTCGGGGATGGGACGGGCGAACCGGCCACGACAGAGGAGCCTGGAACGACGGCACGCGAGACGACGCCAGCGGGGACGACGGACGCCCCCGAGACGACCCAGCGTCCGCAGACGACCGCCGAGGAGACGACGGCGGAGCCGACAACCGAAGAGCCGACCACGGCGGAGCCGACGGAGTCCACGCAGACGACGAGCGCGCCGGAGACGACCGCCGCGACGCCGCCGGGCGAGGTAGTGGACGTTGCGGTCGGTCCGGAAGGCCGGCTCAGATTCGCCCCGGAGCGAGTCGAGTTGACGGTCGGTGACACCATCCGGTGGACGTTCGAGAGCGCGGGCCACAACGTCACATCGCTTCCCGGCGCGTCCGAGAAGGTGCAGAATCCCGCGGGTGCGGAGCCGTTCGCGTCCTACGAGGAGAGTCGGCACTACGCCATCGAACCCGTCGGAGCGACGTTCCAGCACACGTTCACGGTGGCCGGCGAGTACGTCTACGTCTGTGAACCACACTCGGACCAGGGGATGGTCGGGTACGTCACCGTAACCGAGCAGTAGGTGGTCGGCTGGCCGCAACCATCCCGAGAAAACGACCAATGGCGTGGCTGACACGTACTCTAGTGAGTTATGCCACCAAATGACAGGGGGGAGCGGCCGGACGGCGACGAAGGCCGCGGCGGCGGTGAGGGTGAATCGAGCGGTGACGGGACGCGCGAGCGGTTCCTGAAGCGACGACGATTCCTGCAGGCGACGGGCGCCGTAGCGGCGACGAGCCTACTCGCGGGGTGTCCGAGCGCCGAGGACTTCCCGTCGGGGCAGCCCGGCACGTCGCCGGGCGAGACGACCGAAGCGCCCGGCACGACGACCGAGGAACCCCCGGACGGGCAGTCACTCCAGGAGAAGTACCCGGGCCTGCGCATCCTCTCGCCGGAGCCCGAGAACGCCGAGGCCGCCGAGCGCGCGACGTACACCACGATGGTGACGCCCGCCGAGGAGTTCTACATCCGGAATCACTACCCGACGCCGAGCATCGAGGAGAGCGAGTGGACCGTCTCCCTGACCGGGATGGTCGACCAGGAGGTCGAACTGTCGATCGAGGAACTCAAGAACGGCTTCTCCACGGAGACGGTGTTCCACACGATGCAATGCTCAGGGAACGGCCGAGCGTACTTCGAGCCTCAGGTCGGCGGAAACCAGTGGACGTTCGGCGCGGTGGGGAACGCCGAATGGACGGGCACACCCGTGAGCGAGATTCTGGAGGCGTACGGCGCGGACACCTCCGAAGGGAAGTGGCTCTCCGTGATGGGCGGAGACGCCCCCGAGGGCGAGGACATCTTCACGCGGTCGATCCCGATGTCGAAGGTGATGGACGACTGCCTGCTCGTCTACCAGATGAACGGCGCCCCCATCCCCGCCGACCACGGCCACCCCGTGCGCTTTCTCGTTCCGGGCTGGTTCGGCAACAACAACGTGAAGTGGGTCGACCGGATGCACGTCATGGACATGATGGTGTACGGCGAGGAGTGGGAGGACGGCGACCAGCGCACGTACACCCACTGGCAGCAGTACTCCTACCGCATCATCCCCGCCCAGGACGAGGAGGCCCAGCAGTACCGGTCCATCGACATCTTCGACACGTACGAGCAGATGCAGGCGACCGACAAGATACAGAACGCCTACATGTACGACCAGCTCGTGAAGTCGCTCATCGGCTTCCCCGGCAAGGGCGCGACGGTGTCGCCGCGGCGCGACGGCAACGTCGAGGTCGTGGGCGTCGCGTGGGCGGGCGACGACGGCGTCGAGAGCGTCGAGGTGTCGACGGACGGCGGCGACTCCTGGAACGACGCGGAGTTCCTCCAGCCGGACGTCGGGAAGTACTCGTGGCGGCTGTTCCGATACGTCTGGACGCCCGAACCCGGCGAGCACACGCTCGTCTCGCGGGCCACGGACGGCCAGGGCCGCACGCAACCAGCGACCGTCTCCGACCCCGAGGAGGGACTGCGCGGCATCACGAACAACAAGTACCCCTGGAACCAGGACGGCTACGGGAACACCGCGTACGTGCCCCACGGCGTGAACGTCACCGTCGAAGAGTTACAGTCCGGAACGACCGGCAGTGAGACGACGGGGAACGAGACGACGCAGGCGCCGACGACCGGCAACGCGACCATGGAATGACGACGACAGACGCGACCACGGAGTAGTAACGATTGGTGCTCGGGAGCACGGGATTCACGCTCTCAACGCAGCGGTGACGTCTTCGGCAGTGAACAGTCGAAGGTCGTCCCGCTCACTGGCAGCGCTCTCGACAGACGACGTGAATCCACTCCGGGAGAAGAGGGCGTACTCCACAGTCCGCTCACGGCCGTCGCTGGGTGTCCAGCGGAGTTCCTCGACGTGACTCTGGAGTTTCGAGAACGCGTCGTACCCGAGCGGAGACTGCTGGAACTTGCACTCACCCGCGATCAACGTGCGGCCGGCACTCAGTCCGACCACGTCGACCTCGTGGTCCTGGTACCACCACTGACCCGTGTCCGTGATCGTGTGGTCTGTGTACAGCGTTCGGAGCGCAGAACAACAGAGGTCTTCGAACGGGTGGCTCACGAAGTCCGCCAACTCGGGTTCGATGAGCGCCTCGTAAGCGCCGCCACCGAGTTCGTCGTATCGGTCCCCGGTTCCGTACACGAAGTGGAACCAGAACCGGAAGAAGGGGTCACGGATGCGGTATCGGCTTCGCTTGCTTCGTTCTTTCTGCTCGGTGACCGGAACGTGCTGGTCGACGAGTCGCAGCCGAGACAGCCGGTCGAGGTACTTCGAAAGCTGGTTGTAGTCGATTCCCGTCGTGCCGGAGATCTCGTTTCGGCTCGTGCTCCCGCCGGCGATCGCCTCCAGAATCGAGAAGTACCGAGTTGGCTCCGTGAGTTCCATGCGAAGCACGTAGTCCGGTTCGTTGTGGAGGGTCCCGTGACGGGAGAGGATCGTTCGGTGGATGTTCTCCGCGAGCGTCGCAGTGGGCGAGACCTCTTCGAGATAGTACGGAACGCCACCGAAGACCCCCCATCTGAAGACCTGCTCGTCTGCGGTGTCGGTGTCGTCGAAGAACTCCATCGCGGCGTCGAACGGAAGCTGCCTGATGTCGAGTTTCAGCGACGACCGACCGTAGAGTGGACTGTTACCGAGGAGCGCCGCGTCTTCCATCATGCTGATCGACGAGCCGACGAGCACGATTGTCGCACTCGAGTCGTCGAGTTCGTGGTCGAACATCGCCTGCAGTACGGACGGGAGGCTCTGGTCCTGTTCGACGAGGTAGGGGAACTCGTCGAGAACGATGGTGGCGTCCTGTTCGGTGAGATAACCCAGGATCGCTTCCCAGTCCTCACGAATCCGGGTGATTCCGGGATAGGAGTCCGCGGCGGTGTCGACGAACTGCTGCCGTTGGAGTGCACTCGTCTTCTGTTTCGCCTGGTAAACGACAGCGTCGTCGTCTCTGAGTGACTCTCTGACGAGTGCTGTTTTTCCGAGGCGTCGTCGACCGAAGATGACCGCGAGTTCGGCTTCGTCCGAGTCGTACAGCGAACGCAGTCTCGACAGCTCTTCAGTTCGGTCCACGAAACCGGTCATGGTCGGACAACACGCTCGCAGGGTATAATACCCGTGTTAATTGTACTACCTAGTATCGTACTTCAGAGTACAATACTTTGGAGTATCTTATTTTCCTCCCGGGGTGTGGCGAGTGACGGAATGGAATCGCCTCAACAGGACGTCAACGCACGTCGAGTACCTGCAATTCGACATCGAGGCGCTCGTCCGCGAGTTCGTGGTTGAAGTCCACGGTGGCGGTGTCCTCGGAGACGTCGGTAATCCACCCGGAATCGCCGGCGTCGCTCACGACTATCTCGCCGGGTGTCACCTCGACGCCGCTTCGCTCCTCGAGTCCCTCGCGGGGCACCTCCACGACGCGCTCGTCGCTGTACGGCCCGAACGCGTCGTCGGGGCCGAGTGTGAGTGTCCGGGTGTCACCGGACTCCATCTCGCCCATCGCATCGTCGACGGCGTCGAACGTCTCGCCCGCGCCAACCTCGAACTCGAGGGGTTCGTAGTCGCGGGTTCCGTCGTACGCGTCCTCGGCGAGCGCCACGTCCACGTCGGTCGTGTCGACGAGCGCCCCCGCGTCCGGCCCCGACGCCAGGCGCGCGGTGTAGTGGACAACCGCCGTCTGTCCGGATTCGGCCATGTGTAGTACGTTCACGCTCGCGCTCCTAACGCTATTTACCAGATGGTCTGGAAGCGGGGTTTATGCCGGGTGCATGCAAATCACCGGTATGCTCGAACTGTACGTACAGCCGTTCTGTCCGTACTGCCGGAAGGTCAATCGGGCGCTCTCGGACCTCGGGCTGGAGTACGAAACACACCGAGTTTCGTTCTTCCAGTTCCGGCGCGACGAGGTTCGCGAGGTGAGCGGGCAATCAGAGGTGCCGGTGCTCGTCGACACCGAGCGCGGCGTCGACGGAATGAACGAGAGCGAGGACATCGTGGCGTACCTGTGGGAGACGTACGGCGAGTGACGTGCGGGGAGAGCGGTAGCGTCACTTCGGTCGCGCTATCCACCTGAGAAACGAAAGCGCACGTCCACTACCACTCGACGTACGTGAGGTACTCGGTGCCGTCGTACTCGAGGAGCCACGTCCCATAGGAGTCGTCCGCGCGAATCGCCTCGTGGCCCCTTATTCGGTCGACAACCGACCGGAAGGCGTCGCTGTCCTCGAAGTATCCGCCGTCGGTCGCCGTCTCGACGACGCCGCGTTCGGCGTCGGAGACACACGAGAGCGTGAACAGGTACCGGTCGCGGACCTGGTCGGCGAACGCCTCGACGCCGGACGCCACCTCGGTCACCTGGTAGCGGTACGTCGCCTCGGACGCGGTCCGCGAGTCGACCGCGACGCGATACCGGTTCCCGTCGTAGACGAGGATGTCGTACCGGCGCTCCGGGACGAACACGGACTCGTCCCCGACCTCCGAAGCGGTCCCGTACCCGACGCCGACGTCGTACCCGTCCTGGCTGTGGGACTCGGTCTCCGGAACGACCGAGTCGAGACGCTTCCGGTCCGCCGCCGGGAGGTCGGCGTACTCGACCGCGTGCACCTCGGAGGCGGGGTCGGCCGTCGTCGAAACCTCGTCGGCGATGTCGCACGCCGTCGCCTCGTCCATGTCGAGGACGACGGGTGGGTGGGCGCAGCCGGCGAGCGCGACGGAGAGGAGGGCTGTGCCGCTCGCGAGGAACTGACGGCGTCGCATGCCACCACCGATAGCCGGGTGGCGCGGAAGTGTTCTGGTCTGCCGAGTGGTCAGGAGACCGCCGGCACGTCCACGCGGTCGAGGACGTCCGCGACGACGTCCGCGGCGTCGGTCTGTTCGACGTTCGCCTGGCCGGTGAGCACGAGGCGGTGGACGAGCACAGGCCTGGCGACCTGCTTGACGTCGTCGGGGGTGACGTAGTCGCGGCCGTGGACGACGGCGCGGGCGCGGGCGACCTCGAACAGTTTCTGGATGCCGCGCGGGCTGACGCCGACCTCGACGCGGTCGTCCTCGCGGGTGGCGCGCCCGACATCGACGACGTAGTCCCGCACGCCGTCCGCGACGGTGACGGTCTCGGGAACGGTCTGGAGGCGCGCGAGCGCGTCGTCCTCGACGACCTGCGAGACTTCGGGCGTGGTGGTGGTTCGGTCGGCGCGGCGGTCGATGAGTTCGCGCTCGCCGCCGCGGTCCGGATAGCCGATGTCGGCCTTCACTGCGAAGCGGTCGCGCTGGGCTTCGGGGAGGCGGAACGTCCCTTCCTGCTCGACGGGGTTCTGGGTGGCGATGACGAAGAACGGGTCGGGAAGTTGGCGCGTCTCGCCGTCGACGCTGACCTGTCCTTCCTCCATTGCTTCGAGGAGTGCGGCCTGCGTCTTCGGCGGGGCGCGGTTGATCTCGTCGGCCAGCACCACGTTCGCGAACACGGGACCGGGGTTGAAGTCGAACGATTCGGTGTCGGCGTCGTAGACGTGCGAGCCGGTGATGTCCGCGGGGAGGAGGTCGGGGGTAAACTGGATGCGGGTGAACTCGAGGCCGAGCGCGTTCGCGAGGCTGCGCGCGGTGAGCGTCTTTCCGGTGCCGGGGACGTCCTCGAGGAGGACGTGGCCGCGGGCGAGCGCCCCCGACAGCACGGTCTCGAGGAACGCGCGGTCGGTCACGACCGCCTCGCTCACGGCGTCGGTCACGTCGGTCGTCGTCCGGGCGGCGGTGTCGACGTCCATGCTGCCGGGAAGTCACCCGGATGAACCTTGTAGCTGTCGTCTGGGGCGTGCGTTCGGCCGTGGACGGAGACCAGACGAGGCTGCTTGGGAGGAGGTGGGCCAGGACGCAACTGGACCCAGAGTTCGTAGACAGGACGCAACTGGACGCGAGGTCGTGAGTACGTGGAACTGTACTGGGAACAGATGGTGACGGATAACTTTACTCCGGATTTCCGTCATTCAGCCCGGACGAACGGTCGACCCGGTGGGGTGCCGGACCTCGACCAGACACACCGACAGCACACATGGCCACCATCTCCATCACTGACGTCAGAGCGGACGGCAACACACTGGAATGCGACGTCGACGTGCCACCGAGCCTGAATCGATTCTTCGGCGACGGACCGTTCGTCGTCGAGTACGACCAGGACGTCTCGAGCGTTCCCGAGGGCGTTCTGGCGATTCCCGTCCTCGGGCACGTCTGCCCCGTCGCGTGGGCGGTGGGCGCGGACGTGTCCGTCGGCGTCGTCGACCGCGAGTACGTCGAGTCGCTGCCCACCGTCAGGGACGCGCTCGTCGAGATGCATCCCGCGTTCGTCACTGACGCGACCGAGATCAGGGCGCGGGAGGTCGTCGAGGAGTCCCCCGACCGGGACGGGGAGGAGACGGCCCAACTGTTCACGGGCGGCGTCGACTCGCTGGCGACGTACGTCCGCCACCACGAGGAGGACCCGACGCTGCTCAGCGTCCACGGGTGGTCCGTCGACGCCGACGACGACGACCACTGGCGGGAGACGATGCGGTACCTGTCGCAGTTCGCCAGCGACAGAGGGCTCGAACACCGGACGGTGCGGTCGAACATGCTCTCGTTCCTGAACGTGACGATGCTCGACGCGCACTTCCGCCCGCACTACGACGGCAGCTGGTACAGCGACGTCGGGCACGGTATCGGGTTGTTGAGCCTCTGCGCGCCGCTGGCCTACGAACGCGGCATCGGCGAGTTGCACATCGCGTCGACGCACACGAAGGGGTACGACGTCGCCTGGGGCTCGCACCCCACCATCGACGAGCGCGTCTCGTGGACAGGGACGACCGCGGTTCACGACGGGTTCGAGCTCACGCGCCAGGAGAAGGTCGGGTTGCTCGCGTCCCACGCCGAGCGAGCGGACACGCAGGACTTCGACATCCGGACGTGCATCTACGACGACGCGGGCGGTAACTGCAGCGGTTGCGAGAAGTGCTACCGGACCATGGTCGCGCTCGACCTGGAGGGCGTCGACCCGAACGAGTTCGGGTACGACTACTCGAAGGAGGTGCTGGCGGACATCCAGTCGCGCTTCGAGAGCGCGGAGTGGCACCTCAGGGGCGACAAGCCGTACTTCTGGGGGGAGATACAGGAACGGGTCCCCGAGGACGTGTCCGAGGAACCCCGCGAGGTGCGCGAGTTCTACCGGTGGCTCCGGAACGCCGACTTCGAGCAGTACACGGCGCAGGCGGGCCCGAAGTTGAAACACCGGGTGCTCCGCGCGGTGGCGAGGCACACGCCGTACCGGCTGTACAGGCCGCTGTACCCCGTCTACGAGGGGATGCAGCGGCGGCTACCCATCGGCGGGAAGTGAAACCAGGCGGGGGAGAACCGGGTGTGGAACAGCGGACTCGGCGGGGTGACAGAGCGGGGGCAGGGAAGAGGTGGGACAGCCAGGTGAGATGGCCGGCAGCGCAGAGGTGGGCAACGGCGCCGGACTCCCCACATGCTACGGCGCCAGACACTCCCACCGGCTACGACGTTCGACCGGCGAGGAGTTCCTCGAGAGAGTTTTTGACGTCCTGGACGAACGGCCCGGGGTCGTCGAGTGAGAAGTTGTCGAAGCGCGGGTACCGCGCGACCGTGTACGCCACCTCGAGCATCGATCCGGCCAGCGACGGCCGGGGGGCGAGCGGGTTGTCCTCGGTGAGGACGCTGTGGAGGAACAGCGCCTCGCCCCGGAGCAGGTGGCCGCGGGCGCCCACGTCGTACCCCGACTGGATGGCGTTGGCCGCGTCCACCGCGAGCAGCCAGTAGTAGTACGGCAGGTCGACGCCGGCCTGCACGGTGAACGGGAGCGACGTCCAGAACCGGGGGTTGATCTCCATGAGCCTGTACTCGCCGGTCGCGGGGTCCTTGAGGAACTCCACCATCGCCAGCCCGTGCCAGTCGAGTTCCCCGAGGAGGCGGCGGCCCGCGGCCTCCAGTTCGGGGTCGTCGATGGCTTTGCGGTACGCGCTCGCGCCGCCGCTGTACCGGTAGCCCCGGAGCTGCTGGTGCTGGAAGCTCGCGACCGGTTCACCGTGGTCGCACAGCGCGAAGAACGCGTACTCGTCGGAGTCCCGGACGTACTCCTGGACCAGCGGGACGTGTCCGACGTCCTCGAGGTAGGAGTCGATGTCCGGTTCCTCGCCGGCGGGCACGTACTGCGTCGAGGTCTGGTGGCGGTGTGTCTCCTCGAAGGAGTCGTGGTACTCCGCGGCGTTCAGCGTGAACCGGGGCTTGACGATGACCTCCTCGCTCCAGTCATCCCACTCGTCGAGCAAGCCCGTCTCCGGGGCGCCGACGTCCGCCGCGTCCGCCGCGTCGAACAGGCGCACGCGGTCCTGGACGCCGCGCAGGGTGTCGAGTGTCGGCCACACGGTCTCGACGTGCTCGCCGAACTCACGGCGGTACTTCGCGAGTACGTACGTGTCGACTTCCCTGACAGGGATGATGGTCACGACGTTGTCGCGCGCCGCCAGCGACAGCAGCGCGTCGGCGTAGGCGTCGACGTCGTCGGTGGGGTCAGGGACGGTGTGCGTTTCCTCGGCGTACTTCGAGTGGAGGCCCGGCGAGTGTTCGTGCTCCGAGACCGCTATCGTCGGGACGTTCCGTCGGCCGAGCGAGCGGAGACACGCGACGCTGCTCGGCGCGCGGGCGAGCGCCGGAACGACCACTGCGTTACCTTCTGTGTGGGTCACTGCTTCGGGTGATACTCCAGCAGGCGACGGCTTTGTTACGAGCGCCTTACAGCGAAGGGGGTACCAATCCGGTTCCCTACTGGTCAGTCCGTGAAACGGACGCGGACACTCTCCGGTTCACTGGGTCGTCTGTCGAACGGCCCCGTGAACCCGGCGATTTCGTCGCTCTCCGTGCCGTTCCGAGAATACACCGGTGCCGTCGCGGCGGCCGAAGCGGCCGCCGGGCCGGTGCTGAACGCGCGCGAGGAGGGCGCTGTCGAGCGGCCGGGCAGTAGACCAATCATATCCAGGAAAACCCACCAGTAACAATGGCGCACTGGGTTGATGGGTGTTCTACGGACTGCCAGTCGGGTCGGTCGCGCCGTCGACACTGGCCTGCCTCCATCGGCCACAAATGTACAAACAACACACCGTCGCAGTGGTCATCACGGCGTACAACGAGCGAAACTTCGTGGGTGACGTCGTCGACACGGTCCCCGGGTTCGTCGACCGCGTATACGTGATCGACGACCACTCGACGGACGGCAGCTGGGCGGAGATACAGCAGGCAGCGGCCGCCACGAACGAGCGCACGGACGAGACGGGCGACGACAGCGAGCGCGTCGTGACGATTCGGCACGACCGGAACCGGGGCGTCGGTGCCGCCATCAAGACCGGCTACCGGCGAGCGCGCGCGGACCGGATGGACGTCACGGCGGTGATGAACGGGGACGGGCAGATGAACCCCGACATCCTCCACCGCATCGTCGACCCCGTCGTCGAGGGGCGCGCAGATTACGCGAAGGGGAACCGCCTATTGAGCCGCGACCACGTCCGGAGCATGAGCGTCTGGCGGCGCTTCGGGAACGGCGTGCTGACGCTGTTGACGAAGTTCGCCTCCGGATACTGGAAGACGATGGACCCCCAGAACGGGTACACCGCAGTGTCACTCGACGCGCTCGACGCGCTCGACGTGGACGGGCTCTACGACGACTACGGCTTCCTGAACGACGTACTCATCACGCTCAACGCGCACGCGATGCGGGTGGCAGACGTCGAGATGGAGGCCCACTACGGCGACGAGGAGAGCACCATCGCGTACTCGCGGTTCATCCCGAACGTGTCGATGCTCCTCCTCCAGGGGTTCCTGTGGCGGCTGAAGGTCAGGTACCTCGTCTACGACTTCCACCCGCTGGTGGCGCTGTACGGCATCGGCGTGGTGGGCCTGGGCGGCCTGGCCGCGCGGGTCGGTGTGGCGGCACTCGGGGGCGTCTCGGCGCCGTCCGCGCTCGCGATGCTCGCCGTCCTTCTGGTCAGCGCGTTCGCGCTCACCCTCGGGACGACCTTCGACCTGGCGAACAACGAACACCTGGAGCACGCGGAGTTCGCGGAGGAGGCCGGCGACCGCGTCGAGCGGTCGCCACGTGGCAGCGCGACGCGGTCGCAGCTCAACGCGGAGACCGACTGATGTGTGGCGAAACACGGGGTTCGACGCATGTGTAGACGTGATTCAGCCCAGCCCGGCGAGCGCACTCGTGGCATCGTTCCGGCGAGAGAGACAGCGACCCGCCTGGGGTGTGACGGCAGGTGACCGCGGCGTCGACGCGGTATCTGGTGTTCACGAACACCCCCGCGCACGTCCACCTGTACAAGAACATGGTCGCGGAACTCCGCGACGAGGGCCACGACGTGCTCGTGCTCGGCCGGGCGTACGGCTGCACGGAGGACCTGCTCTCGTACTACGACATGCCATACGAACTCTACGGCGGCCAGTCGCCGTCGTTCCGGTCGCTGGTGACGAACGTCCCCTCGCAGTTCACCTCGATACTCCGGCGCGTCCGCGCGTACGACCCGGACGTCGTCTTCGGTCGGGGGTCGTACGCGGCGTTCGCCGGCACCGTCAGCCGAACGAGGACGATACTCGTCGTCGACTCGACGCCGTACAACGTCGGCCCCATCGTCTCCAGTGCGTTCGTCCATCGCGTGCTCACGCCGGATTCGTACGGCCGGAACCTCGGCGCGAACCACGACCGCTTCCGCGGCGTCAAGGAGTGCGCGTACCTGCACCCGGACGTGTTCTCGCCCGACCAGTCGGTGCGCGCCGACCTCGGAGTCGGGTCGTCGGAGCCGTACGTCGTGGTCCGTCTCAACGCCTACGACTCCGTCCACGACGTCGGCCTCGGCGCCGGCCCCACGACGGACCGGGTCGCGCTCCTGGAGCGCCTCGCGGAGCACGCGACGGTCTTCGTCTCCGACGAGAGCGAGACCCTCGACCTGTCGACCCTCGACGCGCGCCGATTCGACCTCCACCCCGCTCGGATACACGACGCGCTCGCGGCCGCCAACCTCGTCGTCACGGACACGGGCACCATCGCGACGGAAGGCGCGCTGCTGGGGACACCCGCCATCCGCTTCATCGACGAGGACGAACCCGCGATGGGGGAGTTCGAGGAACTCGAGGCCAACGACCTGCTCGTCCAGCACACCGACCTGGCGGACGTGCTCGCGGACGCACAGTCGATTCTCGAGAGCGAGAGCGAACGGGAGCGCTGGCAGCGCCGCCGTGACGAGTTCATGGCGAGCAAACCGAACCTGACGCGGCGGCTGCTCGACATCGCAGTCGACGCAGCGCCGCAGTGACGGGGCGTCGGCGTCAGTCGTCGACCAGTTGCCCGTAGAGAAACTGGACGGCGCCGTCACTGCGGTGGTCGGCGGTCGGGCCCGACGACGCGCTGGTTCCGTTCGCCGCCCCGCCGTCGGGCGCGTCGGCCGCCGTCCGACTCAGTCCGAACAACTGCCCGGGGCCGGGGTCCGACCCGGACACGAGTGACGCGTCGACGCAGAACGTGCCGTCCCTGGTCGACGCCAGTGGCTGGTCCGCGCCGGCCGGTCCGCCACCGCGCAGCGTCACCCCGTCGAGGCGGACGAGACAGTCATCGGTGGACTCGGGAACGGTGACAAGGAGCGGGAAGCGCTGGGCGTCGATGGTGCTGTCCGTCACCGTGCACGACGCGAGGCGCTCGAGGCGGATGCCGTCCGCTCCGGATTCGGGCTGGTCGATGGTGACGTTCCGGAACGCACAGCCATCGCGGCCGACCACGTCGACCGCTTCGACGTCGGAGAGGCCGCCGGTGATGGTGGTGTTCTCGACGGTAACGTGCCACTCCGCCGGGAGTCGGTCGAGAGACGGCATCCAGGTGGCGTCGTACTCCTCCTCGGGCGCCTCGGCGACGATGCCGGGGCGCGGCACGGACGACGTGATGTCGCAGTCCCGGATGGTCACGCGCCCGAACTGGCCGTTGACGACGACCGCGCCCTGGGTCTCGCTGTGCGTGAGGTTGTGGGCTTCTATCGTGCAGTTCTCTATCACCGCGCCGTCCCCCTCCTTCAGCCAGATACCACGCAGCAGGCGGTTCCGCGGGGGCATGTACTCAGGGATGCCGGTCACGCGCACCGTGACGTCCCGTACGATCGCGTCAGTCGGCGCGTTCCCGCCACCGATGCGCACCTGGGCAATGGCGTTGTTGGCGTACTCGCCGCCGACGATCCGGAGCGGGCCGCTGTGCGCCGACGCGTAGAGACCCTCCTTTCCCCACCCCTTCATCACGCAGTCTCGGATGGCGAGTGACCCTGCCGCCCGGTCGGGGTCGTAGAAGTCCCGCTGGGGGAACACGAACGCGCCGCCGGCGTTGCGCGCGCCCTTGCTGAGGTCGACGTTCTCGAGTTCCAGTGACGTGTCTTCGCCCTCGACCATGAGCGTGAACCCGAACGTCCGCTGGTGGACGTCCACGAACCCCTCGACCGCGTAGTTCCGCAGGCGGTTGGTGCCGCCCGTACACTTCAGGTCGACCGCCGCCGCCTCGTTCTTCCCGGAGTTGTCGACGGTAAAGCCCTCGACGTGGACGTCCGCGACCCGTCGCAGCGACAGGTAGATGTTCTTTCCCTTCTCGGCGATGTCGAAGGTCGCGCCATCCCCGACCATGCCGAAGTTCTGGACGTCCTGTATCACGACGGAGCCGACGCTGTACTGGCCCTCGGGGAAGTAGAGCAACGTGTCGTCGCCCGCGAGTTCCTCGACTGACTCGTCGATTCTGGTCTCTCCGGTCGGGTCGATTCCCTCCTCGACAACGTCGTACACGTGGTCGAATCGCTCGCTGACTGTCGGGCCAGGGCCGGAGGTTCCGTCCGGGCCATCGCCGGTCCCGGGGGACGTCGGCCGGTCGTCCGTCTCGGAACGCTCCCCATCCCATGGGGTCGAGCAGCCAGCGAGGAATGGGAGGGACAACGCCGCCGCCTGGAGGAACCGACGCCGGTCGTTCATCGTACGTTACCGTGCGCCGTATGGCACATTGTAACAGCCCCGTTATCTAGCGCGCGGCGGTGCTACCGGCGGCGGTACGAGACGATTAACGGCGTCCGAGAGACGGTATTCAGAGCGTACAGTCGGTAACCGAAGTCAGATTCCAGTAGGACCACGTTATTTCGACGGTCTGTACGAACGTCAACAAACCACCGGCCGACACCGAGCCGGTAACGTTCTCGTAACGAACTAGCTGTTATCCGAGAACAAGCGGTACAGAGCCCGTAACAACCCTTATCTGCGTAATGGGCTCTTACTGTGCTCCATGGCACGAGACAGCCCCGAGAAAGAACTACCTACCAATCACTCCGACAGCGACGCCGGAGTTTCGCGTCGGTCGTTCCTTCGACTCGGGGCCAGTACGGCGGCAATCGCCGGCCTCGGCGGTCTTGGCGCCGTTTCTCGAGCGTCGGCCCAGACACTCGATGCGGTCGAGAAAGGGGCCGACCCGAGCGGTAACGAACCGATAAACGACGTCGTCTCCTCGCTCTCGTCGGGCGACACGATGACATTCCCGTCCGGCGAGTACCTCGTCTCCGGTAATCTCGAGGTACCCGCGGACAACGTCACGCTATCGGGCACGGACGCGACACTCCGGTTCGCGGACGGCGGCCTCCGCCTCTCCGGGAGCGGTTGGACCTTCGAGGGGTTCGAGGTGGACTTCTCCGAGCAAGATAGTTTCAGCGTGAACGTCCTCGAGGGTAGCGACTGGACGTTCGGCAACGTCGTCTTCCGTGGTACCCGCGGCGCGGCCGGCAACAACACGCTGCTGTCCCCGCGCGTCCCGTCCGGGTCGTCCGCGCTGATGCACGACGTGTACGCCCACGAGGGGGCCGCCGAACCGGGCGAGTCCTCCGGGTCGAAGCTGATGTGGTCGGGCAGCGACATGGCGGGGTCGCTCACCATCCGCCGCCTCTGGGGCGAGCACTGGGCCGAGAACACGACGTACCTCTCGGACGCGCCCGGGTCGATCACCTTCGAGGACTGTTTCTTCCGGAACACGAACGTGGCCGGCGTGCGCGGCGCGAAAGACGTCGTCGTCCGCGGGTCGACGTTCGTCAAGAGCGGCCCGATTCCGGTCCAGCCGAGCCTCAACGGCCCCGGAACGGGCGGCGCCGTGATGCGTGGCATCTGGTGCAATATGAGCCGCTCGGACGGCGGCCAGTTCGTCATCGAGGACAACGACTTCCACTACACGTCGGCGTCCTCGGCGGGTCCGATGGTCTCCATCGACGGCCCCGGCGAGTCGGTGAAGCTCTCGAACAACCGCTTCCACAGTTCCTTCGAACTGTCGGCCGTGCAGGGCGGCGGCTCCACCAGCGTGACCGGCAGCGGGAACGAGATCTCGGGCGGCGCGACCGCCTCCGGTCAGGGAGGGATGTTCACGCGCACGAGCGGCGAGGCAGCGAGCGCCACGCCGCCGATGCCGAAGCCGCCGAAGGAGGGCCAGACCCCCGGCGGCGACGACGGCACAGCTAAAAAAAAGGACAGCGCTGAGACCGACGACTCGACGGTAAGCACGGACGGAACGACGAGTACGGACGGAAAGACGCTGACCATCGCCGGCGACGGCGACGCCACGACGAGCGCGACGTTCACGTTCGCCGTCTCGGGGACCCTCGAGCACCTCACGCCGGAGGACGCCGTCAAGCAGCCCGGCCACGGCGTCGACGGAACGACCGCGACCGGTGACGTGTGGTCCGGCGAGGAGAAGTACCGCTTCACGGGCGACGTCACCGACTTCCAGGTCGACGGTCCGGCGACCGTCTCGCTAGAGGGCCAGCAGATCAGCGTCCAGGAACTGCTATCGTCGACGTCGAGTGGTTCGACTAGCGACGGCACGACCAGCGACTCGCTCACGAACACCATCGTCGTGAACGGCACGGGGCCCGAGACGACGTACAGCTTCACGGTCTCCGGCGACCTCCAGAAACACGAGACGCTCGGCTCCCAGAACGCGGGCGACGTGGTCGACGGCTCCACCGCCACCGGCGCCGTCTACGGCGGCGTCGACGCGTACCGCTACTCGGGCGAACTCGAGAGCATCGACCTGTCGGGGTACGCGGTCGTCCAGCTCCGGGACGACAACTGACCGTCGATTCCGGTGGGCCGCTCCATCAGGCCCGGTGAGCCGCTCCACCGGACCGGTAAGCCGCCCATACCAAAGCCGCCGGCGCGGGACGTGCTGACTACTGTATGCACTCCGCGACAGCGGCCACTCGCCACGACCCGCTGACTATCCTGTCACTCACCCCCGCGCTCGGCTCTCCGTTCTACCGCACGCAGATTTCGTCGCTCGAATCCCTGAACGTCGACAGCGAACCGCTCCCCGTACCCGGCGAAATCGACGTGAGCGACGCCAACGCCAATCGGTCGGTGCGCGACTACCTCCGATACCTGGGGCGCGTCCGCCGCGCCGTCGACGACCGCCACGACGTCGTGCACGCGAACTACGGCCTGACAGCGCCCCACGCGCTCGCGCAGTCGACGGCCCCCGTCGTGCTGTCGCTTTGGGGAAGCGACGTGTTCGGGCGGTTCGGCTGGCTGAGCAAGGCGTGCGCGCCGCTGTGCGACGAGGTAGTGGTGATGTCCGAATCGATGGCCGACGAACTGCCCTGCGATGCGACGGTCATCCCGCACGGCGTCGATCTCGACCGGTTCGCGCCCCGCCCGCGGAGCGACGCGCTGGCGGAGATCGGCTGGGACCCGGACGCGAAACACGTCCTGTTTCCGGCGCCGACCGCCCGACCGGAGAAGGACTTCCCGCGCGCGTGGCGGGTGTACGACGCGGCCTGCGACCGCCTCGATGAGCGCGTCGTCCTGCACGCGCCGGACGGCCAACTTCCCCACCACGAGATGCCTGCGGTGATGAACGCCGCGGACGCGCTGCTTCTCACCTCCCGTCACGAGGGGTCGCCGAACGTCGTCAAGGAGGCGATGGCGTGTAACCTCCCGGTGGTCTCGACGCCCGTCGGGGACGTCCCCGAGCGACTCGACGGCGTGTCGCAGTCGGCGGTCCACGCGGACGACGATGACCTGGCGGACGCCCTCGCGACGATTCTCGCGGACGGCCGGCGCTCGAACGGCCGGGACGCCGCCGCCGCGGTCAGCGTCGAGCGGACCGCAGCGCGGTACCGTGACGTGTACGACCGCGTGCGCTGAGGTGGGCCGGGGCAAGAGTACGACCGCGCGCTGAAATGGGACAGGGCTGAATGATGGCTGTGATACCCCGTGCAGGCGCGGGGAAAACGGACGCTACCGCGACGCTTCGCGCGTACGGACCTCGTTACAATAGGGTCCGGAGGGGAAGCAGTGTCAAGTTCGATGAGCTATCGCAGCCACGCCCAACGGCCACGCGAGACAAGCGACCGGAACCAGACGGTCGGAACGGCGGTACTCCTCGTCGGGTTCCTCGCGGCGCTCGCAGCCATCGTCATCGCCCACCAGTCGCCCGCCAACGCGTACGAGTTGTCGCTGTACACCGGCACGCCGACCGCGTTCTGGGGTGCCGTCGCGGTCGCGTTCGCGTGCTCGCTGGCGGTGAGTTTCTTCCCGCCGACGCCCGCCCACCGGCTCGCCGGCCTGCTCCTCGGCGGCGAAGCGTTCGTCGCCGTCGCCGGGATTCCGCTGCTCCGGGACTACGCCTTCCTCGGCGCCGGCGACCCGCTGACCCACCTCGGCTGGACGAAGACCATCGTCGCCGGTGACCTCGCGCTGACCGACCTCATCTACCCCGGCACGCACACCGTCGCCATCTTCATCTCCCAGCTCTTCGGGCTCGGACTCCGGCAGTCGATGCTGCTGGCGACGGGCGTGTTCGTGCTCGCATTCGTCGTCTTCGTTCCGGTCGTCGTCTACGCCGCCACGGGCGACCGCGGCGTCGCCACCGTCGGCGCGTTCTCCGCCATGATGTTGCTCCCCATCAACAACATCAGCGCGCACCTCACGGTGTTCCCGAGCACGCTCGCCGTGTTCTTCCTCCCGCTCGTGCTCGTGTTGCTCGTCGTCTACCTCGCGGAGACCGACGCGTCCAGTCGGGTGACGCCCGTCGGCGCGCTGCTCGCGCTGGCGACGTTCAGCCTCGTTCTCGTTCACCCCCAGCAGGCCACGAACCTTCTGGTCGTGTACGCCACGGTCGTCGGCGTGCTCCTGGTCAAGCGCCGGTACGGGGATGACGTGCAGGCCCGCGTGCCGGTCGGCCAGTTCGCGTTCCTCGGGACCATACTTTTCGCCTGGGGGCTCTCCCACGAGCGCATCACGAACGCCGTCGGCGCGTACTCCGGCCGGGTGGTGGGCGTGTTCGCCGGGGCCTCCGGAGACGGCGGCGCGCTCGCCCACCAGACCAGTTCGCTGGCCGCCATCGGCGTCTCGCCGGTAGAGATCGGGGCGAAACTGTTCGCCGTGAGTTTCGTCTACCTCGCGGTGACCGGCGTCGTGCTGGTCGCGGCCGCGCGACGGCGGACCGGCGACAGCGACGACCGCGTAGCGACACTTCCCCTGCTCGGGGTGACGATGTTCCCACTGGGCGTCATCATGGTGCTGTACGTGCTCGGCGGCATCGGCACCATCTACTTCCGGCATCTCGCGTTCATCATGGTCGTCGCCACGGTCGTCGGCGCCGTCGGCGTCGGCCGTGTGTTCGGCCGCCTCCAGGGGGCTGGGACCGCTCGGCGCGTCGGAAGCCTGCTCGTGATCGTCGCCCTCGCGGTCATGCTGTGTCTCTCGCTCGCGACCGCGTTCTCCTCGCCGTTCATCCACAAGACCAGCGGGCACGTCACGCAGGCCCAGTTTAGCGGCCACGAGACCGCGTTCACCCACGAGAGCGAGGACATCGGCTACGTCGGCATCAGGACCGGTCCCGCCCGCTTCAGGGACGCCGTCGCGGGCGTGCTCGAACCCGACCCGTGGAACCCAGCGGGGCAGCACAGCGTTCCGTTCGGCGCGCTCGACCGGAACCTCGCAGGTCTCTACGACACTCCGCGGTACCTCGTCGTCACCGACGCCGACGTGCAACGTGAGGTGATAGCCTTCGAGGAGTACCGCTACTCCAGGGCCGGATTCCGCTCGCTCGACGCACAGGAGAACGTCAACCGGGTGATCACGAACGGCGACTTCCGGCTGTACTATGTCGGCGAATGACGGCGTGACGGAGCGGAGCAGGCTGCTTCGGGGCGTTCGCGCGATGCTCGCCGCGGACGCAGTGCGGCTGGTCTTCCGGACCGCCGTCATCGTGTTGCTGTCGCGGTACCTGTTGACCCCCAGCAGCTACGGTCTGCTGTTCCTGGCGATGTCGATTCTCGGGGTCTCGTTCCTGTTCAGCGTGTTCGGCCTGCCGAAGGCCACGGCGCGCTACGTCACCGAGTACGTCGAGACCAGCCCCGACCAGGTCACGCACGTCGTCCGGTTCGGACTGACGACCGTGCTCGCGTCGGTCACGGTCGTCTGCGTCGCGCTGGTCGCGCTCCGGGGGCAGATCGCGGGCGTGTTCGGCGAACCGGAACTCGCACCGCTGCTGCTGGTCGGCGCCGGCTTCCTCGCCGCGCGGTCCGTAGAGAAGTACCTCCACGCGGTGTTCCAGGCGTTCAACGCCGTCCAGTACAGCGGCCTCGTGAAGAGCGTCGACAGCGTCGCACAGGTCGCGTTCATCCTCGCGTTCGTCCTGCTCGGGTTCGGCACCGTCGGCGCCATGGCCGGCTTCGTCGTCGCCGCTGTGATCGGTGCGGTCGTCGGTCTCGTGGTGCTCGTCCGGGGTTACTACCGGGAGCACGACCCCGCACCCGAGATGGAAGATGGGCTGAAGTCCCGGATTCTCCGGTACAGCGTCCCGCTGACGGCGGGGAGCGCTGCGAACGCGCTCGACCAGCGGGTCGACATCATCCTCGTCGGATACCTCCTGAACCCCGCCGCGGCGGGCTACTACACGCTCGCCAAGCAGATATCCGAGTCCGTGAGCACGCCCGCGACGTCGCTCGGGTTCACAGTCTCCCCGCAGCTCGGGACGTACAAGGCGAGTGACGACCTCTCGCTCGCGGGCGACCTCTACGAGACGGCGTTCGTCCACGTCGTCGCCGTCTACGTGCCGGCGGCGGCGGGCATGATACTGGTCGCTCGGCCCGCCATCGCGGCGGTCTTCGGGGACGCGTACCTCGGCGCGGTCCCCGCGGTGCAGGTGTTCGGCGTGTACACGCTGTTGCTCGCGCTCGACCAGATCACGAACGACGGCCTCGACTACCTCGGACGCGCCCGGGTCCGGGCCGTCACGAAGGGCGTCACGTCAGTCGCGAACGTCGCGCTCAACCTCGCGCTCATCCCCGTGTACGGCGTCGTCGGCGCGACCGTGGCGACGGTGCTGACGTACAGCGTGCTGGTGGCCGTCGAACTCTACGTGGTGTCGTCCGTGCTGCCGCTCCCGGTCCGAGGCCTCGCGCGCACTGTCGGGGTCGTGTTCGCCATCACCGTCGGAATGTCGGCTGTCGTGGTGGCGTTGCTGCCGTACGTCTCGGGGTTGCCGTCGCTGCTCGGCGTCGTCGGCGTGGCGGTGGGTCTGTGGGCGTTGCTCACCGGCGCGAGCGGCCTCCTCGACTTCGACCGCGTGTGGAGGGTGATAGCCTGAGAACAGGCCGGAAACGGCAGTCGACGAGCGGGTCTACGAGACCCGGTAAGCGGTCGTTACCCAGGGAGTGCGATGTTGATGGCGCCGACCACCAGGCCGACGAGCCCGGTCCGGATGCCCGCCACCACCCAGTTCTGGTCAGAGATGTTGCCCATGTACGCGCCGAAGACGAACAGGAGCGCAACGCCGATGAGGACGCCCGCGACCGTCGCCCAGAGCAGCGTGAGCACCGACCCCACCAGGAAGTACGGGAGCACCGGCAGCAGCATGCCGAGCGTCGGGCCGAGGCCGCTCATGAAGGAGTTGACCTTCCTGGCTCTGGTCTTCCGGTTGTGGAGTTCGGTCTCCTCGAGGTCCGCGAGGAGTTTGTCCTCGACGCGCCGGAGCTCCGCGAGCTTCTCGGCGCGCTCGATCTCCCAGACGCTCCAGACGCCGGACGCCGCGAGCCCGACGGTCCCGCCGGCGACGACGCGAACGATCTCCATGGCCGACTGATTCCCGCCGAGGAACGACCCGACGATGATGCCGATGCAGGTGAGCGTGCCGTCGAACCCGTTCGAGATGAAGTACCGGCGGGAGATCGAGCGCACGTCCTCGTCCTGGAGGGTCTCCCGAAGAGAGGCGAATCTGGATGACACGGGACTCAGTCCTGGTGTGTCGGGCTCTCTTCGACGAGACGGTCGCCGCAGGCGACCTCGTCGACGGAGTGGATGGTTCCACCGAGGTCCTCGATGGTCCCCTCGACGGTGTCGGCGTCGACGTCGTCGCCCTCGATGGTGAGCTTGAGGTTCTGGACCTTCTTGTCGGATTCGATAAGTGTCGCGTTCACTCCGTCCGCGCCGTCGGTCTTCGCGAGTCGTCTCGCGAACTCGCCGGTCTCGATCTCGTTTGGCTTCATGATGTCGAGAACGAGCCGCTTGATGGTGCTCATCGTGTCCCGAGTTGTTCCAGACGCCCCTTATTCGTTTGCGTGTCGGCGAACGAACGAGCAACGACCGGTTCCGCCCGACCAGACACCTGGCTGCGCGGTCTAGTTGCTCGACAGACCCGACTACGCGGTCCGGTTACGCGGCACGTCGAGTGAGAAGTAGACCGAGCGGTACGCGTCACCGGTTCCCGCGTCCGCCGGAGGCGTGCCGCGGTAGAGCAGGTAGGCGACCCGGAGGTCCGACCCCGCGAGTTCCGGACGGACGGTCTGCGTGGTCTGCCACTTTTCGCCGGGCGCGAGTGCGTGCGTCGAGCGGTTCAGCCTGACCGACTCGAGGACGGTCACGTTGCCGTTGGCGCGCTCGACGCGCTGGATCTCCCCGACGAGTGTGTAGTTCACGCGCCGGTTCTCGTGGTTCTCGACCACCACCACGACGCTCCCGGTCTCGTTCGGAGTGAGCGTCGTCGGGTAGCCCGCGGTGACGAGTTCGCCGGTCTCGTTCTCCGTGTACAGCCCGACGGTGGTGTACGCGTCGCCGCCAGCGGGCGCGACGAGCGCGTACGCGAGACTGGTGGTCGTGAGGAGCGCGACGGCGACGAGCACGACCGCGCTCGTCGTCTGCATGCGTGAACCGCTGAACATCCCCACCAGGCCCGACAGCGACCCCGTCGCGGAGACGGCGAACCGCTCGCCCTCGGGGATGCGGAGTCGGCGCGCGGCGGCGGCGGCGACGCCGACGAACAGCGCCGCGGTCGTGGCGCTGACCACCGTCGCGGGTTCCCACCCCAGGTCGAGCACCGAGAGCGCGATTCCGAACGGCGGGAGCAACGCGACACTGACGCCGAACGCGAGCAGGACGCGCTCACCGGGGCGGAGCGCTCCCTCCGAGACTGCCGCGAACAGGCGGTTGTCGGCGACCCGTCGCGCGGGCGCGTCCCGGGGGAACAGGCCGGCGAGCAACACGTACCCCGGGACGAACAGCAGGAGCGGGAACCCCACCATCGCGCGGACGGCCGGCGAGAGCGCGTCGTCGATGAGGACGGCGTCGGCGACGGCGACGTACGCGACGACCACGAGGAGGTCTGTGAGCGACGCCGACCATCTCCGGACGGTGCTCGTCCACTGTCCGTGGGCGTGTTCTTCGCTCATCGGCACCTGGCGGGCGTCGCGAAGCGGAATGGCACTGGTGGACGGTCCGTCGGGGAGGAACGCGAGCGCAACATACAGGCTCATCGGTCACTCCGCGAATTGTTATACTGTAATTACCCCGTTCGCGCCGGAACGCGGCCGTCGAACGGCCAGTCGGGTCAGAGTGTCGTCGAATCGGGTTCGGGACGCAGTGACCCGCCGGTCTGCAGCCAGTAAAACCCGAGGACGATGACCGCGGCGAGGAAGAAGGCGGTGATCGCCTGCAGCCAGGTGTGGGCGTTCAGGACGATCCGGTTGGGCACCATCACGACAGGGATGGCGAGGAGCGGCCAGAACTTCCGGTCGACGAGAGCCAGGTAGAGCGTCGGGGTGAGCGAGATGATGACGTGGCCGGAGATGTTCCAGAACGGCGAGAGCACGACGTAGGGAACCGCCGTGGCGGCGACGGCCACCATCATCCCGGGGACGAGGTGTCCCCAGTCGAAGCGGCGCCAGAGGAGCCACGTCACACCGCTGGCGATGAAGATACCACCCGCGACGAGCGCGTCCATCAGGAAACTGTTCCCTGCGGTGGACGCTGCCACGCTCGCGCCGGTGTTCACGAAGTACGCCACCGTAGGGGCGAGTGCGAGCAGGCCTGCACCGAGGAATCCACCGACGCGGTGCCAGAGCGACGATCTGTCCGCGCCCGCTCGCGTCCACTCGTAGTGGACGAGCAACAGGACGCTCGCGCCGAGCACCGTGATGGGGTGGAAGACGTACGGGTAGTACCCCATCGCCTGTGAGAACGAGCTCATTGCACGAGGGTACGGCAGCGAGGCGAAAAACGTCGTTTGCTGGTTACATACCAGAAGGGTACGTACCGACGCGCTACAGCGGCAACGGAACCACAGTCCTCAGAACGACAGTCACTGGAACGATAGCACGCTGGAACGACAACACGCTAGAACGACAGCACTGGAACCGACGGAACCGCGGGCGTCGCCTCAGTTCAGTGACTTCCGCATCGCGACGTGGGGGATGCCGGCCTCCTCGAAGGAGTCCCCTTCGCGCTCGTAGTCGCGTCGTTCGTAGAACCCCGCCGCCGCCTGCTGGGCGTGGAGGTAGAGCTCGTCGTAGGACTCGCTCGCGGCGGATTCGAGGGCGTCCATGACGCGGTCCCCCCATCCCTCGCCGCGCCGCGACTCGAGGACCGCGACGCGTTCGACCTTCCCGACGCCAGGTTCGTACTCGCGGAGGCGGGCGGTGGCGACCGGGGTGTCGGCGTCGTACGCGACGAAGTGGGTCGCCTCGTCCTCGTGGTCGTCGACCTCGACGGACTCGGGAACGCCCTGCTCCTCGACGAACACCGCCATGCGGACGTCGAGGGCGTCGTCGTAGCGCTCCGGGGTGTCCGCGCGAACGACGGGCATACTCGAACGTCGGGATGCAAGCCTGAAAACTGCTACTGTCCCCGCAAGAGACGTGGGACAGAAACCCCCCGCTGGAGAGACGCGGGACGGAATCTCTCGCCGGTGACTGAACGCCTTTCAACGTCGAGTCCCACGCTACGGTCAATGGCACTCGAAGCAGTACTGCAACTCGGCGGCACCGAGTTGTTTCCACACGGAATCACTCGGTACGCCGTCGGCGGCCTGCTCGTCGGCCTGGGCGCGGCCGTCATCTACGTCGGGACGGGCATCAGCGCGGGCGCGAGCACGTTCCTCGAATCGACGCTGTCGTACGTCTCCGGCCGGTCGAGGTTCCAGCGGTACGTCGCGTCCCGGGACTGGCGGGTCGTGTTCACGCTCGGCATCGTCCTCGGGGCCGCAGTGTACGCCGTCGTCTTCCAGGACAGCGCGTGGACGACCGACGTGCAGTGGTGGCGGTTGCTCGCGGGCGGCGTGCTCGTGGGCGTCGGCACGCGCGTCGGCAAGGGATGTACGTCCGGCCACGGTATCTGTGGCGTCGGGTCGGCATCCAGAACGTCCATCGCGGGCGTGGTGACGTTCCTGCTCGTCGCCATCGCCACCGCACAACTGGTCGCCGCCCTCGGGGTGCAGCCATGACAGCGCCGAGCGACGACCGCCACCCGCTGTTCGTTCCCCTCGTGCTGGTCGGTGGTCTGCTGTTCGGGTTCGGGCTTGCGTACAGCCACATGGCCCGGCCGGAGGTCGTCCTCGACTTCCTGCAGTTCCAGGACTTTGGGCTAGTGTTCGTTATGTTCGGCGGTGCGGCGGTGACCGGCCTGGCGTACGCCCTCGCGCCGCGCGCGTTCGACCGCGCGCCGCTCACTGGCGACGCCTTCGAGCGCCGACTGAAGTCCTTCGACCGGAACGTGCTCGTGGGCGGCGCCATCTTCGGCGTCGGCTGGGGGTTATCGGGTATCTGTCCGGGCGCCGCGTACGCGAGTCTCGGGGTCGGAAACTACCCGATTCTGTGGGCGGTCGCCGGCATGTTCCTCGGCGCCTACGCACAGGGGTGGTGGCGGAGCGAGTCGTCGACTGCTGACGCGACGCCCACTCGCGCGGACTGACGGCCGGTCGTGCGGCTCAACGGCCTCAACCGTCGCGAAATTGTGTATTGCCTGCACAAGTCTTTTACCGGTGTGACGGCTACAGTGAGTCGATACTATGCCGGATTCGATGTCCGAACAGCTTCAACGAGACATGGAGTGTGAGGGCCTCCTCGAGTGTTTCCACGGGCTCAAGCAACTCGACCGGGACTGCTTCGAGGCGCTGGTCGACGCCGGAGAGCCGCTCACGGTCGACGAGGTCGCAGAGCGGGTGGACCGCGAGCGCTCGACGGCGTACCGCGCCGTCCAGCGGTTGCTCCAGACGGGGTTCATCCAGAAACAGCAGGTGAACTACGACCAGGGCGGCTACTACCACGTCTACTCGCCGAGTGACCCGTCAAACATCGCCGACGACATGCAGCGGCTGCTCAACGACTGGTACGCGAAGATGGGACAGCTCATTCAGGAGTTCGAGACCAAGTACGAGGAAGGCGACAACGCCGTCTCCGCCCAGAGCTAACCCGAAGCGCTCTACTACGACGCTGTTCGCCACGTTTCGGTTCCGTCCGGTCGAATTCTGTTCAGTCCGAATGCTGTCTTTGGGCGACGGACTGGTTGGCGCCCGACGGACACCAGTATTGTGCGCTTTCTCCAAAACCCTTAACTCGCGTGCTGCCTTACTAGTTGTTGATGACGACCGATACAGCGACCAATGCCGGCGAAACCACGCCCGAGACGCCAGTGAACGTCAGTAACCAGGACGAACTGAGCGCGCTCGTCGACGAACACGACGTCGTGCTCACGGACTTCTACGCCGACTGGTGTGGCCCCTGCCAGATGATTGCGCCCGTCGTCGAACAGCTCGCCGCCGAGACTGACGCCACGATAGCAAAAGTCGACGTCGACGCTAACCAGCAACTCGCCAGTGCGTACGGCGTTCGCGGCGTTCCGACGCTAGTCCTGTTCGCCAACGGTGAGCAGGTCGAAGAGTTCGTCGGTGCCCCGTCCGGCGACCAACTTCGCTCTCTCATCGAGAGCCACACGGCGTAACGTAAGCTATACGGCGTAACGTAAGCTACACGGCGTAACGTGAGCAGACGGCAAGCACGTCCGGCGCGGAAACTACCGTATTCCCGACGCACACCAGGCACCCACTCGTGCACGTCGTTTCACCCGATGTCTGGTTTTAGTCACCGCACGGTTCGCTGCTCGTGACAGCCCTCACTCTTCGCTGAACTGGGTCCTCCCCAAGACACATACTGTTCATCCTCGTGGTACCCGATACAGATGGGCGAGGGAGACACGAGTCCGGAGTCCGACGCGGACGCGGCGTCAGAGTCGGCGGAGGAGTCGACGTCCCGCTGGTCGCTTCTCGCAGTCGGAGGAGGGTTGAGTCTCTGCTGTCTGTTCGCTGCACCGGCAGCCACCGGCGTCGCGGGTGGGACGGCGGCCGGCGGAGCGACGGCCGCCCTGGGCGGCGGACTCGTTCGGATCGCCGTGGCGGCGCTCACAGTCGGTCTCGTCGGCTTCGTGATTCGGTGGCGTTCGGACTCGTCCTGCGACCGGTAGACGATGCCCGCATTCGGTCGTCCGGCGACTAACTATTCGATATCGCAGCGGCTCGGGTCGCCGGCACGAGCGAGGTAGACAAACAGGAGCAGGAGTCCGCCAGCACGGAGCAGGTTCCCGTGGAACGGCATCGTCGCTAGCGCGCCAGCGAATCCCAGCAAGCCGAGTACGCCCGCACCGCAGCTCGCGCACCCGGAGACGAGGAGTCCTGGGGCGACGCTCATCAACCCCCCAGTTCCAGAGACGCCGACGTGTCGAAGGCGGCCGACCGCGTTCGTTACCGCGACGCCCGTGACGATGGCGTACGCCACGACCAGTGCGAAACCGACAGCGCCGATCGTCGCGTACGTGTTCGCCGTCAGCGCGACCACCGCGTCGTCCAGATACCAGACGTCTGCCGACACCATCTGCATCGAGTAGGCCGGAAACGAACTCAAGACGAGGAGGACGTAGGTCGCGGCCGCGGTCACGACGAATGCGAGCGTGCGAGCGACGGACGTCAGCGGGTACGCGAGCGCCGCGAGCAGTCGTTCACCGTGGCGCTCGAACTGGCGTGTACTCACGCGTTCTGCACCCGTCGAATCGCTTCGTCGAACCGCTCGTACGGCTGTGCGCCGACCAGTTTTCCGGCCACGTCTGCCTCCCGGTTGTAGATGACGAACGCCGGCGTCCCGCGAATGCCGAACTTGGAAGCCTGTTCGACGTCCGCCTCGATTGACGATTCGATTTCCGCCCGATTGGCCTGCATGCACTCGTCGACGGCACTGGCGTCGACGTCCTCGACGCCTCGCGTGACGTCGAGAAGATTCTCTCTCGACGCCCACCCGGAGTTCTCCGAGCCCTGGTGTTCGAACACCGTCGAGTGCCACGCCCAGTACGCCTGCGGCGTATCGTCCCGAACCTGCCGCCAGACGCAACGGTTCATCACGGCTGCCGTCATCGACGCCTCCCCGAGGTACGGGAACTCGATGAAGACGACGCGAACGTTCCCCGTCTGGACGTGGTTCCGGACGAGTTTAGGGAACGCGTCCTGCTCGAACCGGCGGCAGAACGGGCACTGGTAGTCACTCCAGTAGTACACGTCGAGGGGCGCGTCCAGCGACCCCATGATCGGGTGGCCCGCGAGGTCGATGTCGAACCCGGTCGTCTCCGAACTGCGGTGGAACGGCGCCGTCGCCGACGTCGAGCGATCCGATCCGAGTTGCGACGCACCGTACACCATTCCAGCGCCGGCGATAGTGACGCCGATGCCCCCGAGTACGGCACGCCGTGTCGTCAATGAGTCGGGTGAATCCACGTGGTCTTGTACAATCGTCCCACAATACAAAATTCTGGTGCTCGTCGGCGACTCGTCCAGGATGAACCGGTGGTGGCGCGGCCCACGACGAGAACCGCCGGGTCGGTTCGCTACGTCTCGCTGTCGGTGGCATCCGCGACGAACTCGTCGAGGAGCGTCGTGAGCATCGACGCGAACGCAGTATTGCTGCTCCAGAACGCCGTCTCGGCGCCGTCGTCGCCGACGACGCTCACCAGTACGGTGTCGTCGTCGACCATCAACACGCGCGCCGCGCCCATCTCCGGCTTCGGCGGTTGCGGGACGTCGACTATCCGTGCACCGACATCAGAGACGGCGTCGAGCACCGACGGGTTCTCGCTCAACACGGTGACGTCGACGTCGCGCTTCGCGGCCTCGGCCAGTCCGTCTCTGAGCGATGGTTCGAGGTGGTCAACGTCGTCCGTTCCGTAGACCGCAGTAGCCTCCGCGCCTGCGAGCAAGCGACTAGCGCGCGCGACGACGTTCGACGTGCCGCGAACGGTCCAGATGGACTCGGTCTCCTCCTCGGTCGTGCCGTACTCCTCGCGAACCGACTCCAGATACTCGAAGGCCGAATCGCCCTCTGACTGCAGTTGTCTGTAGAGCCGTTCGCGGGCCTCCTCGACGCCGACCGGGCGGTACCGCGTCGGGTTCGACTGCTCGACCTCGACGAGGCCCCGGTCCTCCAGATCGTCGGCGGCGCCGTACACCTGGGAGCGCGGGACATCTGCGATGTCCGCCACCTCACTCGCGGTGCCCGCGCCGAGTTTCTGGAGCGCGACGAACGCGCGCGCCTCGTACGTCGTGAGGCCGAGGCGCTTCAGCGAGGCGACTGCGTCGGCGTCGTCCACCGTCACTCACCCGGGTGGCCGCGGCCGGTCGCGTCCGCCGACGCGTCCTCGAAGTCGTCGTTCGTCCACTCCGGCCCGAGGTACTTCGTCCACAGGACGAGCAGGCTCGGGAGCACGAGCACGCTCGCGAGGAACGCGTAGATGATGGTCAGGCCGGTGATGATACCGAACTGCTGGAGCGGCGGAAGGATGGCGAACACGAGTACGCCGAACCCGCCGACCGTCGTTGCAGCGCTCCCGAGGAGCGCACCACCAGTCCCGGTGACCGCGGTCTGCATCGCGTTCCAGACCGAACTCTGGCGCTCCAGTTCCTGCATGTAGCGCTCGCTCAAGTGGATGCTGTACGCCACGCCCAGCCCCACGGTGAGGCTCGTGATCATCCCCGTGAGCACGTTGAATGGGATGCCAAGCAGGTACATCGTTCCCAGGATCCACGCCACGCTCAAGACGACTGGCAGCAGCGTGACCGCACCGAGAGTCGCGCTGCCGTCGGTGATGCGGTAGGTCACCATCAGGAACGCGAACACCGCGACGAGCGTGATGAGCAGGCTCTGGACGACCGTGTCGAGGAGCTGCTTCTGGACGATGTTGTTCAGGATAGCGCTCCCGGTCGCGGTGGCGTTCAGGCCGCCGCCGTCGACGACCGCGGCGACGGTGCGCATCTGCTCGGTGACGGCGTCTCCGGACGCCCCGCCCTCGACCGAGACGACCATCCGGAGCGCCTCGTAGTCACCGGCATCGGTGCGGTGGACGTACGACCGGGCCTGCTCGGGCGCAACCTCGTACAGCGAGTCGTAGACGGCCTCGAGGTTGCGGTCCGGGACGCCGTCGCCGTCGGTGTCGGCGGCGCTGAACGTCGCGTTGAACGACTGGTTCGTCGCCGCGACCTGCCGCATCGTCGACAGCGGCCCCCGGATCAGCGCGTCGCCGCCTGTCAGGTTCTGGGTGACGCTCTGGTTCGCGGCGACCCGGCGGGCGTTCTGGACGCGTTCGAGCGTGTTTTCACCTGTGACGTTGCCCTGTATCAGTATCTGGGCCTGCGAGTCCTCGCGGACGAAGTGCTCGTTGACGTACTCGAGGTTCTGTTTCACCGTGTACTCCCCGGGGTCGAACGGCTCGGGGAGGTCGTTCATCCAGTCCGGTGGCTCCTCCGCGAGGAAGTCCTCCTGGCTGAACGAAGTGTCGACCTGCGTCGCGCCGTACGCGCCGGCGGACGTGACGACGAGTGTGAGCACCAGCACGACGACCGGAGCCTTCCGCGCGGCCGTCGACCCGACCGCGAGCACGCCGCTGAAGCGACCGCCGCCGGTGCCGAACGCGCGCATCTCGCGGTCGTAGCCCCGCGCCTCGAGGAACTCGTCGATCTCGACCTTCATCGCGGGAATCAACACCCCGAAGACCGCGAGCGCGGCGACGATGCCGACGGAGGAGACGACGCCGAACTCCTGGATCGGCGGCACGGGGCTCGTGAGATTCGAGAGGAAGCCGATGACCGTCGTCGCGGTCACCCAGACGAGCGCCACGCCGACGCCGGAGAGCGCGACGCGCATCGACTTCCGCACGGCGTCAGCGTTGCCGTCACCGCCGTTGGCACCGCTGCCCGCGCGTTCCTCGCGGTGGCGCATGAAGATGTGGATGGCGTAGTCGATGCTCAACCCGATGAGGAGCACCGGCACCGCGATGAACAGCTGGTTGAACGCGATTCCCGCCCAGCCCATGAAGCCGAACGTCCACGCCAGCACCGCGCCGATGCCGAACAGGCCGAGCACGATGTCGACGACGTCGCGGTACGCCACCGCGAGCGCGACCAGCACGAAGAGGATGGCCAGCGGGCCGACGATGAGCAGGCTGTCGGTCATCGAAGCGTTGATCTCCTCGGTGACGATGCCCGCGCCGAACACCAGGTACTCCAGGGGCCGGTCATCCGCGAGCTCCTGGATGGCGAGTTGCGCGTTCACGATGCTGTCGGACGTCACCTGGCCGGTTCCGGTCACGTTCTCGGCGTGCTGCGTGACGACCAGCATCGTCGCGTTCGCGGACGTCGATCCCTGCTCGTAGTTCGTCGGCATCAGCGCGAGCGCCGACATCCCACCGTTGTCGCCGGTGCTGTTCAGGACGGTGGTCAGGACGGCGTCGACCTCCGAACTGTTCATCGACCGCAGTTGCGCAATCTGTTCGTCGATGGTGGCGTTCTGTGCGGACGCTCTCAGATCTGCCTGGGCCGTCTGTAGTTCGCGGTACTCCTCCGCGAGCACGCCGCGTGTACCGAGCGTGAACGCCGCTTCTGCCTCAGCGCGAGTGCTCGCGTTCCGGAGCTGGTCGGTGGCGCGCTGGAAGATGGCGGCGTCGGTCCGGTTCAGTTCGGCAGACGTGTTCGCGCGCACCGATTCGAAGGACGCCGCGGCGCTCGCGTTCGGATGCTGACGCAGGTACGCCAGTTCGCCGTACAACGCCTCCGCGGTGGCGTTGAGGCGGGCAGCGCGGGCCCGCAGTTCACGCGCCTCCTCGGCCTGTATCGCGCCGATGGCGACGACGTTCGCGATTCCCACGATGGCGTTCTCCGACGCGAGCGTCTTCGCGACGGTGTCGTTCCGGTAGAGCGCCCGTTCGTACTGGAGCGTGTTCACGAGCGCCTGCTTCGAGACGACATCGTCGCCGCGAACGACGACCTGGACGGTTGTCGTGTTGCTCGACCCGGACTGGAAGTGCTCGTTGACGTACGCGAGTTTCTCCGAGGCCGTGCTGTCTGTCTGGAACTGGTCGAGTGAGGAGGCCTGACTGACCCCCTGTGCGCCCGCACCGATAGCGACGGTCAGCACGAGCATGACAGCGATGGCGACCTTGCTGTGCTGCGTGACGAGCGCCGCGAGTCGCTCGATGCGGCTCACTTCGACCCACCCATTCCGGCTGTTGGTAGAATCATACTAACAGAGTTCTGGTCGACTCTGAATGACGCAATTCGTATAAGCTCACCGAAGGAGGCAGCCGAGTGGTGTCGAACGGAGCGACAGCGACAACTACGGACACGGCGGTGAGGGGCTCCGAGCGGACGACGCGGATAGCGGCTGCGAGCAGTGGACACGAATTATGGCTGCGAACAGCGGACACGAACACGGCGACGAACAGCGGACATCAACAGAGGGGAGTAGGTGAAAAGCCCCGGACGAAACAGTCCAGACGAGGAGTCGAGACACGGAGTAATCCGGTGTACAGTCGAAAAGTGCGTAGAGTCGAGAAGCGCGCACAGTCGAAACGCGCGTAGAGAGACCCAGCTGACCTAGACGGTCCTCCCGAAGGCCGTCAGCGCGGCGCGGTTCCCGGTCCGCTAACTACAGGTTCAGTTCGAGAGCGGGTGGATGCTCGTGTCGCCGTCGTTCCAGACGGTCACCCGGAAGTCGTAGTAGGTGAACGAGAGTCGAGCGTCCGAGTCTGCGTTGTCGTGGGCCAGTAGTCGCTCGAGTATCGCGGTGTCGATGCTCTCCTGGAGCGGCGGCATCGATTCGGGGTCGTCGCCCGAGATGTTCGCGAGCGTCATGACCAGGTCGGTGACGATCTGGTCGTCAGTGTTGAACGTCCGCTCGTAACAACCGTTCTCCTCGTCGAACTCGGGCGCCGGGTCGGCCGTCTGGGATGCTGGGGAGTTGCTCATAGATAATCGAAGTGTCGCATACTGACATGGGCATCAGTTAAGTGTTTATCCAAACCCGAGTAGCGTTGTCTGACGGAGTAGTATCGAGAATACCGTGGACGGAGAATTCGTATACCGGTGAATTCGCGTCGTGGAACAACCGAAGAGAGTTTACACCGACGTGATGCCCCCCCAATCGACCATACTCGCCAGTGTTACTGTATGG